>CAXBKC010000203.1:0-7225 GCA_963975615.1 uncultured Oleiphilus sp. | reverse complement strand
GTTTAAACGGCTTGAGCTATCAACCACCTCATCAAATAGATCGCCCATTGTGCCAGACGAAACAGGCGCATTTTCAGGCGCAGGTTTTATGCCTACCTCTGTCTTCGAGAAAGAGTCTGCAATAAACTGTGCTGCATACAGATCAATCCATCTAAAAGCAGTTCGCTCTTGCTCTACCTGTTTTGAGAGCGCCAGCAAAAGTGGGTGTGTTAATATGCTCATAATCTGCCGACCTCTTCATCCAGAGCCAGTATTAGTTCGGCAGGTGGCTTCACATAATAAACGCCTGTTGGCATGCCCTCTTGAGAAGACGGTATTTGAGCTTGATGTTCAAGTGTATTTGGTTCAATTGCCAGACCACGTAAAAACAAATAAATCACGCCGCCAAAATCTCGCTGATAGTCATACTTATCTTTTCGACGTTGTTTAAGGAAGCGATGCAAGGCTAAGGTATAAATCACATACTGTACATCGTAACGATGTTCTTCCATGGCAATAGCCAGTGCTTCTGTCTGGTAGTCTGAAGGGCTAGCGCCTAAGTAATTGGATTTATAATCCAAAATATAAAACTGCTCATTGGCTTCAAATACCAAATCGATTGCACCTTTTAAATGACCTTCAAAGCTTGAAAAGTCGATATCTGTGTTCGTTCCAAGATGCTCATTTAAAAGCGTATTAAAGCGCAGAGACTGGAACTGCTTAACAGAAAAATAGAACTGCATTTCAGAAAAATAAGCGCTTTCATTTAACTGCGCTAATTGAATACTCGCCACCAAAGGTGCTTGCAAGACTGTTTGAACCCACGTTGCCAGATATGTAGACCATGCCTCAAGCTGTTTGTCTTCGACCAATCTGCTTAAGCCAAGCTTGCTATGGATAAACGTTTCCAAGTTTGAATATTGATTAGCTGAGTGCTTATCTAATTCGCCACTTTCAAAATTGAGATGCTCAAATAAGGTGTGTAAGAAAGTTCCCGCTTGACTACCCTTTGGAAAATTGAAAATACTAATCTCATTCGGATTAAGCACTGAAGGCAGTTTTTTTAGCGCAGTCGTTCTTTCAATCCCCTTCATCAACATATCAGTACGAGCAAGTCGCTGGCTTTCATTCATTAAACCGGTGAAACTTTGTACTCGCCAATCATCGTAAATTGAATGATTCAGTTGCTTCGAATATAGCTGACTAGTAGATGCTTCATTTAAAGCTCGTTGATCCGAAATACCCTCATCATTTGCAGCGAAGTCGATTTCTAAATTCTCGATTGACGCTTCTGAAATAAAGTCGAGATGCACCAAATCTTTAAATGTAGTTTGGAACTTTTCTAATTGTAACTTTAAGGTATCGTCATCAACTTTTGCCGGCACTTGCCCTTGAAATAATAAATAAGCCCACGCGCTTTGGCGCACACCTAATGAGTCTGTGCGATTACTTTGATAAGCGGCCGTGCCGATATAGCATTGATATTTAGCACGAGTCAACGCGACATAAAGCAGACGAATGTCTTCAGCTATGAGGTCTTGCTCCGCAGACACTAAGCTCGATTCAGCATTGGTCAAATCGAGACTCAGCTTACCCTGTTGATTATAAAACCAAGCTTCTGAGGCGCCACGGCACGAAAATAAGAAAGGTATAAATACAAATGGGTATTCCAACCCCTTACTTTTATGAATGGTGATAATACGAATAAGTTCAGCATCACTTTCTAAACGTAGCTTGGTTTCGTTATCACCTTTCGCCGAGAGCTGGCCAGACAAGACACCAGATAAGCTATCTTGATACCAACGGAGCAAAGCAAAATGACCTTTTAGGCTACGCGACTGTTTTTGCAGAATTTCGGCTAACTGATTCCAGTTAGTAAGGCTTCGTTCCCAAAAGCGAGCACTATTTTTCTCACTTGATGCTCCCGAGACCTGATGCCAATATTCAAACACGCCTAATATTTTCAGCGCTTCCCTGATCATCGCTAACACACCTGAGCGAAGCCATATTTGATGCAGGCTCTCGAACAGCGCCATATAGCCGGCAAAGATAGATGCTTGTTCGTTAAACGCTAATATCTGCTCATCTGAAATACCAAAAAAGGGTTCAGCCAAACAACGGCGCAACGCTGCTTCATCTTTCGGGTCGGCTGTGGCCGCCAATAAAAAGTACAGTGCCTGCGCTTCATCAGAATGATAAACACTTGCTTGGCTATCGAGGGTCGCACTTAAACCTTGTTCGGCCAGCGCGTCTTTGATTATTTGGCCTTCTTTGCCAGAACGAACCAATATAGCGATATCTGAATGCTGAAGCGCTTTATCACCTTCTAGCCTGAGTGTTTCTGTCTGGCTAAGTAAATGCTTAATCTGCTTCACACACTGCAAAGCCAAGCTATTTTCTATCTGTCCCTTGCTCACTTTGTCAAAGTTAAACTGACTAATAAACAGCGCCTGAGAAGGTAAGCTTTCTAGCGAGCCTTTAGCGGCCCATACTGATTGAAAAGGAATATCTTCTGCCTTGAATGCATTCGGTGCCGAGCCAAATACGGCATTGACAGCACTGACCATCGAAGGTGAAGATCGCCAGTTAGTATCCATGGTAAAGACATGGCCATTAGGATGCGCTGAAATGCTCTGCTTGGCACGAAGGTAGGTGGCAATATCGCCGCCTCTAAAACCGTAGATCGCCTGCTTTGGGTCACCAATTAACACTAAACGTGCATCTTGCTTAGGCGACTCAGTTCCAAATAAGCTATTAAAAATATGGTATTGCTCGGGGTCAGTGTCCTGAAATTCATCGATTAAGGCGACTTGATAAGGCGCACCAATGGTGGATGCTAAGGCCTTATTTGACTCGCTATTTTCTATCTCAGCCTTTAACGAGAGTGCAACAGAAACCCGGCTAATTAAATCGTCGAAGCTAAATACATTTTGTTGCTGTTTGGCTTCATCAATGAGCTGACGTACCAAAGGATAACTTTGGGCGATAAATAAGGCATGTACTTCCGGAAGCTGCTTTTCAAAATGCGCTTCCATGAATTCAAAATAAGCATGTTCGGGTGTTGCTTTGCCTTTGGGAGTTTCTGTGATCACTCTACTGGTCGTGAAACGTTCAAACAAACTATCCTTACCCGTTTTAGGCAAAGCATAATCTAGCATAGGCGCTTCTGCCCACGTTTTCATTTGCCCAAGCCAATCTAGTTTTTTGGCATTACTTTTTAAGGGTATTTCATTCAGCAAAGTGGCTACATCAGTAATCATACTAAGCGTGGTTTCTTTTAATTCTAAATACCAAGCTTGATAAGCCTTAAAACTTTCCTGCCAGTGGGCCAAACCGGCCTCTGAAGGCCTAGGAATAATATCTTCTGGAGAACGGTTTAATAAAGGCGCCAAGTCCTTCTGTAAAACACTAGGTTCTGACCACTTTTCAACAATAAACTTCAGTTCTTCCGTAGGTAAACTCAAAACATAGCGACGCCAATAATCTTCTAATGCGGCTTTTCTTAACTGGGTCTGATCTTCTAACAAAGCCTGCCTCAAGGGCACATTGGAATCTAGGGCATGACGCTTAAGTATTTGCTGACAAAAGCCATGAATCGTATGAATTTGAGCTTGATCAATCTGACGCTCCGCTAAACGTAAACTTAACTGGTCTTTCTCGGGCGAGGCAGATTGTGCAAGCAAGTAGTTTAATATCGGATCTTTGGTTTCTGCCCCCTCAAAAACTGATCGTAGTTCTTGAATACGTAAACGAATCCTATCTTTCAGCTCCTGCGTGGCCGCCTCGGTAAACGTCACTACTAAGATTTGTTCAACATTAAAACTACGTTCTAACAAATAGCGTAAGTAAAGGTTAGCAAGGGCATAGGTTTTACCGGTACCGGCACTGGCTTCAATTAAAGAAAGACTATCTAGCGGAAATTCACTTAGGTTCAAGGCTTTCATGATTGAGCCTCCGAGCCTAAAAACTCTTGTTTACTTGAGTCGAGAGCCAAGTCAATTTTATTAATCTTGATGCCATCTTTTATACTCTCAACTTGTTGATAAAATAACGTACTTTCAAGGTCTGGCAGGGTTTGCGAATCGATAATGTCCGCTTGCGCATTCATAAGACAATAACGTTTCCAATATAAGTCACTACTTTCTCCAGAAATATTTTGACTCCCGGTAAACGCAGCTTTCGCCTTCGACTCAGTTTCAAAGAGCAAGACGTAAGTCGATTTAGCAAAGAAAACATAAGGCTCTGATGATGCTGACTCAAAGAGTTGGCAACACTCTAAAGCAAAGCGCCCGGCTTGTTCTGGCACCAGAACCGGCACTATAATTTCTCCCTCTGGCCCGATCAAACGACTTTCAGCACAATTCTGCCTATCGGTTTTGGCACAATATAAAGACCAGAAGACATGCTTTAACCAGAAACTAAAAAAACTGGAACCGAGATTTTTACTCAATGCTAGCTCAACAAGTTGATTACCCTGCGTAACTAAACCGCCAGAGACTTGGTACTTATCTAAGTTGAAGTCAAATTCGTGATGCACACTTTCATCAGATATATTCTGGCAAACATAGCCATACATTGGCTTTAAACTAGCCTGAATATTATCCATGTAATAGCTATCTAATGGAACTCGAGGTAGCTTCCCAGAAAGCTGCCATCGTTTCATTAGTGCCGATGAGTTTTCAAGCTGAGACTGATCTTCAAACCAATTTTGCACTAGGTCTTTTTTAAGATCGTAAGCAGCTAAGCCTTGAATTGAGAATGGTTCAGACGTCATCATTTCTTCATCCACACCATGTAAATTTACTTGCAAGGCTGTTCGGTAATAATAACGTAAAGGATGACTGACGAATTCCAAGAGGCGATCAAAATCAATTTGTACTTTGTCTGCATTCTGAGAAGTACTGAAGAGCTCAGATTGCACTTCCTCCTCACTTGTTTGAAGTGCTTTTAACTTAGTTTCAGCTTGCTCCATCCCAAGTGAAGGATTAATTAAGGGCAGCCACTCTGTTGCGAAGGTATGATTCCATTCAAACTGTTGCGGGCTTGCTTCTTTATTAAGCTCATCCATGTAGTAATAAGACTTATGAAAAGGCTGAAGATGATGTTCGACCACACAATGATCGAGGATGGTTTCATCTTGTTCAAAGGCTCTACCTTCAAGGGTGAAATTTTCAAGGCAATAATTTTGAAGTTCTGTCACTAAAATAGAAGGGTAACGTTCGCTGTTATCCTGAATATCTCGACCACAGTAACTGATGTATAAATGTGAACGAGCACTGCATAGCGCTTCTAGGAAAAGATAACGGTCATCTTCTCGTCTTGAACGATCACCCGTTCGCGAAGGCGTAAGTGTGAGTAAATCGAAACTCTGACCTTGCACCGGCCGAGGATAAGTACCTTCATTTAAGCCCAACATACAGACCGCTTTAAAGGGAATACTCCGCATAGGCATCAAGGTACAGAAGTTAATCCGGCCGGCCAAAAAGCGCTGACTCACGCGTTGATTTTCAAACTGCGCTTTTAAGACTGAAGCAATAACAGAGAAGCTCACCGGTATATCAAAACCTGTTTGCGCTCTTTCCTTATATATTTCAGTTTCAAAACTATTAAGGAGCGCTTGGATATCGGCAGAGACCAACTCGAAGTCTAGCCATCTTTGCCAGAATGAGGACAACTCACCGAGCCACTCTTCAAGCTTAAATTGCTTTGATTGTAAGTGAATGCTGGCTTCGATGGTGTCGAGGAAGCGCATTAACTTACCTGCCAAAATTTGTTTTTCTGGACTACGTTGCGGGAAGGCTAATAATTCTTCACCGCTGTGTTTATAAATTTCATCCTTGCCAAAAATATAACCCGCCAATAAACGCCGAGCTGCACTTAGCCAAGTATTCCCCTCCCCCGAACCTTTTACCTGAAGCAGAGTGTCGCGATGAGATTCAGATAAACCCCAACGAATGTTTAGGTGTTTGATCCACTCTTTTATATCTTCCATCTCAAGCTCAGAGATCGAAAAGCGAGAGCGAATAGCCGGCATTTCGAGCCAATCTAATAAATCAGTTCCGGTAATACGAGAACTAGCCAGACTCAACAGACCAGATAGCGTATCCAGCAAGGGCTGATCCATTGAGAGTAGCTGATCTGAAATTCCATAGGGTAAATACTGTGCTTGACCATGCCTGTCGTAAGCCGGACGAGAAAATACCGCTTCGATTAAGGCAGCAAAGTCCTGAACATCGGGCATCATGACAATGATATCTTTTGCTTTGATTTCAGGGTGCTGATTCAGCAAATTAAACAGATAATCGTGCAGTGCTTCGACTTCTCTGAGGTGGCTGTGACAACTTGCAAAACGAAGGGAATCATCTACTTGATATAGTGCATAGTGAGTAGTTTGTAGCTTTAGAATATCGTGTTGAATACATTGCAAGGCAGAGCTAATTGAATCTTCATCAAGACCTTCACCAACTCCTTCATCATACAAACTAACCTGTGACTCTTTGATATCGGGTGAGTCGGTGAGCAAGGATAAATAATCTCGGCCAAGTTTCCCCCAAGAGGCGAGTAAAGGATTTCCTTCCAAGAAGGTATCTGCCGCTGTTTCGAGACTGACACCTTTATCGACCAAGGCTTTTTCTAATCTAAGTTGTTGCGTAGGTGTGAGTACATCACCCCAATAATACTGACAAGGATTATGCGCCAGAAAGTGAATATCGATATGCCGACTTAAGGCACTCATCACCGGCAACCATTGGGGTGGTAGTGCTGAAAGGCCAAAAATAAATAGCCTTTCGGGAAGCTTGCTTTTTATTTCGTCTGAAGGTGAACGAAGCAAACCGATTAACTTCGTGAATAAACTACTTCGGTGGCGCCTTTCTTCAAGCGCGATTTCGGGATACAAGCTACACCATAAATCTGACTGCCATTGCTCTAATTCTTTTAAACCTGCCTGATCTGAGTCGACTATCGATTGACCAGACTCCCAAGCATCAATCCAATCCGGGCGGTAGTTCTGATACGCATCAAAAACATCGGCAATAACGGTACTCAACTCAAACAAGGTCTTCTGTTGAGCTATGGCGTGTTCATGATTTTGTTTTTGAGAATGGTCTTTCTGTTCCTCATGTAAGTGCACTTTCTGAGCAATAAGATAAGCTTTTAGCAAGTGGTATTTGGGATCATCAAGCTTCTCTGGTAAGCGCTTAAAAATTTCCCAGCGGGCATTATTCTTTTCAAAAACAGGAACATG
>CAXBKC010000202.1:0-7244 GCA_963975615.1 uncultured Oleiphilus sp. | reverse complement strand
CAGATCCTATTATTGCAATGCTAATAGGTATTTATATCTTTAAGTCAGCTTATGAAATTGCTTATGAATCGGTACAGTTATTGTTAGATAGAGAACTTCCTGACGAAGACCAAAATAAAATTATGGATATCGTTTTAAATCATCCTTTTGTTATCGAAGTACATGACTTGAGAACTCGGCAGTCAGGACAAACTAAGTTCATACAATTTCATATGGTGTTAAATGGTACCATTACCCTTTTGGAAGCCCATAAATTGAGTGATCTAGTTCACCACTCGGTTCAAGTCGCTTTCCCTGAAGCAGATATTTTTATCCATCAAGACCCTCATACTGAACGAGAGAAAACAGATAGATTTGTGACGGTTTAAGTTCTAGCGAATAAGCGTAATTGAACTGGCCAATTACTCTCGGTTATCAGCAGAACATTCCGCTAATTTTGAATCCATTTTACAACGAACTTTGCGCATAAGTTTCAGTGTTCGTTGGTCATAAATACCACGCTTACCAAGCTCTAGACGGCTTTCTCTGAAGTCTTCCACCCAAAAGTCATAAAGATGCTTAGGGATATCTATCCAGTAACGTTCAGGGATTGTCGCTTCTGGGTCGGTAAGAAACTTGACGAACTTATGATACTCTTCAACCGCTTTCGAGCGTGCTTTCTGAGCAAAGTCTTTGGGGAACTTTTCCCAGCGTGCCACGACTTGCATCGTAATGTATAAAAACGGTTCTTTGTAGATGCCACCATTAGGCTCTATGCCCTTATGCATCTCAAAGGGTTCATAAACAATGGCTGGAGCGGCAGTCAAATCTACCGTCCCATTATTGAATTTTAAGATCGAGTTGAAGATAGTCGAGTTAACAGGCGTGATACCATACTTCTCAGATAAATATTCAGATTCTGGTATACCATCTAGAACAGCCATACGCATACCGGCAAAATCTTTTGGTTGAAGGACGGTTCTATCGCGCGTGAACATGAAAATGGCGCCAGCTGGCCCAATACCAAAAATTTCATACTCACCAATGCGCATGAGTTTAGCTGCTTTTGGTGAGCTAATAGTTTTAATAATAACGCCCAAGTGCTCATAACTTGGTATTGCACCAACGGCGCCTAAACTACCTGTGAAAGAATTAAATTCTCGGGCTCTGAATCCGAGCATGTTGACTGCATCGCAACGGCCAAGTTTGAACTCATCAATCGCAATACGCTCATCACTGTAGACAACATAGTCTAAATCAACGCCCCAATTGTAAGCGTAAATTTTGGCTTCTTTCATTATTTGCCCTACAGGACCGGATTTCCCAATAGGGTCAAAGACACAAGCAAGAATCGGCACGAGATTATTTATATCGCCATTTTTTGTATGTGGGGCTGGTTCGTCTGCAGACGCGGCAAAGGAAAAAAGAGCACAAATGATAAAGCTGAGCTTGAAGCAGTGAGTCATAATGTTTTTATCTTTTTAGAATGATGACAGCATCTTAACTAGGGAAGTGATAGCTGTCATTAGAAAAGTGGCTCAACTTGTTGAAATGTGAATTAAATTTACATTTATATTTTATAGCAGTGCCTTGAACTTCCGAGCAATGATACTCATAACGATGGCGGCCAAGCGAGCATAGATATCGCTGAGGTAAGCTTTATTGGGCAAAATGTCTTCTAAGGTTTTTTGAACCGTTTTAAATTGGCTTTGTTCTAAGTTATCTTGTTTGATTGCTTTCATAATAGAAAACATGATTTGTGAATAATCAGAACTACCCATTTCTTTCATAATATATTCAGCGTGCTTTTCTAGCTCGTCTAGCTGCATGTCTTTTAGTTTTGCGACTAAGTCTGCTTCTTTATATGCCATGACTTCTTGAGAGCTTAATATGTGCTTAGGAGGAAAATGTTTAGCCATTGAAAGTCCTTGATCGCGCGAGTTGAATATTAAAGCTTGATGATAGATTGAAACTTTCCATCATCGCTAAAGTTAATGACAAAGCTGCCATCGATGCCGTTTTGGGTCGTGTATTTTGTGAGTATGTTTGCCGGGAATTTTAACGATCTGCCATCTCGTGATTTGGCAAAAACAGTATTGGTTTCACCACGATAGATACGTAGCCATTCGTCGCGGGATATTAAAATATCAACAATAATTTGCTGCATAATGAATTAAACGTGTTTAATGAACCAATATTTCTCCCAAAAACGTAATACTTTTTCTGGGTATTTAAACTTACCTAAACTGCCATTATAGCGTCCTAAGGCACGAATTAAATTGCCTTTTTCTTTATCAATATAGTGCTTGAGTATGGTGCAACCATAACGAAGGTTTGTTTGGACATCGGTTAAATTGTCTTCTGGTCGTCCGATTTCATTTTTCCAAAAAGGCATGACTTGCATTAAGCCTTGTGCGCCAACGCTGGAAATAGCAAAGCGTTTGAAGCCACTTTCAACATGAATCAAAGATATGACTAATTCTGGCGCGACTTGCGCTCGTTTTGCTTCGGCATGAATTTGCTTTAATAAGCTGAGCCGCTGCTTTGGATCTTTAATGTAGCGAGATAAGCGTTTAGACATATCGACTAACCAGACTTCAGCATCAAATTTGTCATAGAAACTATCAGATTCCGTGACCGTTCTTTTGAGAATAGAAGCAAGTTCAGCATCTGGTGCTTGGCGCATAGAAACCTGTTCAGCAAAAGTGAACTGACTACATATTAAACAAAGCATTAAAACATAAGCATAAGGATACCTAACGAAGTTTAGAGGCTTCGTTAGGTAAGTAGCACTCAAACTAGACAAATTAGGCGCGACCTAGTTTGTTAGTGATGAACTCAATAACATCATCAAGCGGCAGGTCTTGATTATCTTCATCACTTCTTCCCTTGTATTCTAGGGTACCGTTTTTGATGCCACGGTCACTGATTACGATACGATGAGGTAAGCCAATCAACTCTATATCTGCAAATTTAGAACCAGGGCGCTCATTACGATCATCCATGAAAACATCAATCCCCAAGCCTTTTAACGCAGCGTAAAGCTCTTCAGTTTTCTCGGCAACAATTTCTGACTTGTTCATGTTTAGTGGAATTAGTGCAAGCTCGAAAGGTGCGATCGATACTGGCCAAATGATACCTTTGTCATCATAGTTTTGTTCAATGGCAGCCGCCACAACCCGTGAGACGCCAATGCCGTAACAACCCATTTCCATGACAGTTGCTTTACCGTTCTCATTTAGAACGGTTGCTTTCATGGCTTCACTATATTTTGTGCCCAGTTTGAAAATATGGCCGACTTCAATACCGCGCTTAATCTCAATTAAGCCTTCGCCGTCAGGGCTAATATCACCTTCTTGAACGTTGCGTAAATCAACCACGTCCCCAAGCGGTAAATCTCGCGCCCAATTTACAGAACTAAGATGAACATCATCTTTATTTGCACCACAAACAAAGTTTGAACTTAATGCTGCGCTTCGATCAACATAGTAAGGGATAGTTAAGCCAACTGGGCCAATTGAGCCCACTGATGCTCCTAGTACCTCTTTCACTTGTTCTTCACTTGCAAAGGTAAGTGGGGAGGCCACTGCAGCAATTTTTTCAGCTTTAACTTCATTCAGGCTGTGATCGCCACGAATAACTAGAGCAATTAGCGGGGCCGCATCTTTTGAGCCATCTTCAACTTCACCTAATACAATGAGAGTTTTAAGGATGTTTTTAGCTTCAATAGCTAAAAATGCTGAAACGTCTTCAATTGTTTTTTGGTCAGGCGTAGCAACTTCTTTCATTTCGCCGGCTGGTGCTGCTCGTTCACCACTGGGTGCCTTGGCTTCAGCGAGTTCAATATTGGCGGCATAGTTACTGACCGTGCTAAACGCTATATCATCTTCACCCGAATCTGCTAAGACATGAAACTCATGTGATGCACTACCACCAATACTGCCCGAATCTGCCTGAACCGCTCGGAAGTTAAGGCCTAAGCGAGTAAAGATGTTGGTATAGGCTTGATACATTACATCGTAAGTTTCATCTAAAGATTCTTGATTGGCGTGAAAGGAATAGGCGTCTTTCATTAGAAACTCACGTGCGCGCATGATACCAAAACGAGGTCGTCGTTCATCACGGAACTTTGTTTGAATTTGATAGAAGTTCACAGGCAGCTGTTTGTAGCTACTTAATTCATTGCGCGCTAAATCGGTAATCACTTCTTCATGCGTAGGGCCAAGGCAGAAGTCTCGGTTGTGACGGTCGTGAATACGTAAAAGTTCACCACCGTATTGCTGCCAACGGCCAGATTCTTCCCATAACTCTGCTGGCTGAACCACTGGCATGAGTAATTCTTGCGCACCTGCATTATTCATTTCTTCACGCACAATGTTTTCAACTTTACGCAGTACTTTTAAACCCATGGGCATCCAGTTATATAAACCAGATGCTAATTTGCGAATTAAACCTGCTCGAAGCATTAACTGGTGGCTAATGACTTCAGCATCAGCTGGGGTTTCTTTCTGAGTAGAAATTAAAAATTGGCTTGCGCGCATGGTGTCGATATATCCTTTTGTGGCTATCTAGTTCTTTATAGGGAGCTAAGCATGTTATAGAAATATAAACTTTCTATCTTTATTAATCTGGCTATTTTAAATAGCATCGGCGGTAACGTATAGTCCGTTCTTGGTTTAATTTTCTGGATCTTGTTAATTTACGAATAGATAGGTGAGTAAATGGCTCTTAATGCGCAAGAAATAGAAGACAGTATTAAAGAATGGGTGCCAATGGCGAGCGATATCGGTTTAAAAGTCGAAGTCGTGAGACAGGGCTACGCCAGAATTAGGATACCCTTTCAAGATAAGCACTTAAGACCCGGCGGCACTATTTCTGGGCCTGTCATGATGACAGCTGGGGACACGGCTATGTATGTTGCTATTTTAGGAAGTTTGGGTGAAATGGCGATGGCCGTGACTAGTAATTTGAATATCAACTTTCTTAAGCGACCAGAGCAGCTCGATTTAATTGCAGAAGCTAATATTCTTAAATTAGGTAAACGTATCGCTTTTTGTGAGGTGGGTATACGCTGTGAAGGCTCAGAAGAGCTAGTCGCGCATGTTACCGGTAGTTATTCTTTGCCACCGACTTCCAATTGATAGCCTGTATAACCGATTAAACTTAAATATCACCACGATAACGACACCAATAAATAGGATGCTTGTGACTAATAATTATTTTCTACGCCGACTTCGTTATACCTTCGACTTTAATGATACAAAGATGCTTGAACTATGGGCCTTGGCCGATATGAAAGTAACACATGAACAAGTCTCTGCCTGGCTAAAGAAAGATGATGACCCTGCTTTTGTGAACTGTAGTGATCGAATGCTGGCTATTTTTCTGAATGGTTTAATTAATGACCTGCGTGGGAAAAAAGATGGCCCGCAAATGAAGCCAGAGTCACGTTTAAATAATAATATTATCTTACGTAAACTCAAAATCGCCTTGAACTTAAGAGATGATGATATCTGCGAGATCATTAATTATGGTGGCGACTTTATTGGTAAATCGGAGTTAAGTGCTTTTTTCCGAAAAGTAGGGCATCAGCATTACCGAGAGCTACAAGACCAAATGATGCGTAAGTTTATGCAAGCTCTGCAGGCAAAACATCGTAACCCGAATCAGCACACTAAAAACCCAATTCATAGAGAAAAGGCTAAGGAAGCTACTCATAAGCCTAAGACACAAATAATTAAAGATACAAATACGGAACAACCAGTAAATAGTAATATTTGGGGAAAGAAGTCCTAACTCTATTACCTACTTAAATCGACTAGAGATGAGCTTGTTGGTTTCGCACAATGGAGTGTTGTCAGCTATAGTTTTCTTTAGGTATTTATAGAGGGTTTTGTTATTCATGAAGATGGCGTTAATTTTATCGGGTGGTGGCGCACGAGCCGCTTATCAAGTGGGTGTGTTGAAGGCCATTGCAGAGTTGATTCCAGATACTGGGCATAATCCTTTTCAAATAATTAGTGGCACATCTTCCGGTGCGATTAATGCCGTGAAGTTGGCGTCAGAGGCTGATAACTTTCATCGATCTGTAGCCAATCTTGATAACTTATGGTCAAATTTACAGTCACATGATGTTCATCATGTCGGCATTCGGACCATACTCAAAGGTTTACTAAAACTATTTGCCTCGTTCTTTCATAGCGGTCTTTCCGAGGGGAAGCCACTTTCGCTTTTAGATAATGAACCGCTGTATCAATTATTATTGAAGCATGTAGATATTGCGCGATTAGATAACATGATTAATGCAGATCAATTGCATGCATTGTGCATCTCAGCTCTTGGTTATTCTTCAGGTCACAATATTAGTTTTATTCAGGGCCATTCCTCAATTAAGGGCTGGACAAGCGCAAGACGTAGTGGCGTAAAGACAACGCTATCTCATAATCACATTATGGCTTCCGCCGCGCTTCCAGCAATATTTCCCTCGGTGCGTATCAACAGAGAATACTTTGGTGACGGGGCTTTACGTCAAACTGCACCACTTAGTTCTGCACTTAATTTGGGAGCAGATAAATTGTTTGTGATCGGGGTCAGCGGCAATACAAGTCAACCTTATGAACGTGAGAAAACCATTCACTCTCCATCTATAGCTCAAGTCTTATCTCAACTACTTAATAGCGCATTTATTGATTCAATGGATGAAGATGTAGCTATGGTGAAGCGTTTTAATAGCTTTAGTGAAGCCTTGACGAAAGAAAAACAGAGAGAGTTAAACGTCAATACGGTGGATGTGTTGGTGATTGAACCAACGGTAAAGTTTGATGAGTTAGCTGGGGAGTATATACAAAACTTGCCACGGTCTATGCGAGGTATGTTGAAAATAATTGGTGCGAATCCTGCAAGCGGTGGCTCAAGTTTGGCAAGTTATATTCTGTTTGAAAGAGAATACTGCAGGGCTTTAATCAAGGGTGGTTATGATGATGCCATGGAGCAGTCCGAAAAAATTCGTGAGTTTATTGGAAGCTGTATTATTTAGTGATATTTTTTAGTTAAAAATACATCACATACTTTTATGTGCTTTCTGAATATCATGAAAAACACGTTTTATGAATTTCTCTAATGCTGGCTTATTAATGTCGGACAGCTTATGTAGAATTAATGTGTTAGATGTGTGCTTCACCTTACCTATTTTTTCTAGCGAATCTTCATAATCAGCAAAACCATTTAAAACATTAATGCTGATATTTTCTATGCTGGGTGAGAAC
>CAXBKC010000201.1:0-7306 GCA_963975615.1 uncultured Oleiphilus sp. | reverse complement strand
ACACAAATCAAAACTCAAACCACTACTTACTGCCTTTCTCATACTCACATGCGCTACGACATCTTCTTACGCTGAAGTATATAAATGGACCGACAAAAGTGGCAACACCCACTACTCAGACATAAAACCCAATGAAGTAGTCAGCGAAAAGCTAAACATAAAAACCACCAATTCGACCCAAGCAAGAACATCACCACAAGCCTCAGCCCAACGCCTCGACCAAACTAAAGCAAAAGAACTTCAAGCCCAAGCAGAGAGACTGCAATCTCAAGCACAAAACAAAGAAACCAAAACCCAGTGCCAAAGCATTCGCGACAACTTAAAAACACTTCAAGAAAACAGTCGCATCAAAATCAATGAAGATGGGGCGTTACGCTACATGACACCCGAAGAAATAGAAAATAAGAAACAAGAGTACTTACAACAAATAAATAACCAGTGCTCAAACTAATACAAAATTAAGACACAAAAAAACCGGCTATTGCCGGTTTTTTTGTGTCTTTCAAATTACTTAATATCAGCCACTGTTTTAAGTGGATAATGTGCAGGGTAACCAAACTTAGCTACTCCTGAATCAACCGCAGCTCTCGCTACAGCTGCAGACACATTACCTAGTAAGCGCTCATCAAGCGGCTTAGGAATAATATATTCCTTGCCATACACTAATGGAGCACCACCATATGCATCAACAACGTCCTGAGGAACAGGCTCTTTAGCCAAATCCTTTATTGCATGTACTGCAGCAATTTTCATTTCTTCGTTAATTGCAGTAGCACGAACATCTAATGCGCCACGAAAAATGAAAGGAAAACCTAATACGTTATTAACCTGATTAGGATAATCTGAACGACCTGTCGCCATAATTAAGTCGCTTCTTGCTGCTAAAGCAGTTTCTGGCTTAATTTCAGGATCAGGATTTGAGCACGCAAAAATAACCGGATTCGGAGCCATTCGCATCAAGTCTTCAACCGGAAGCAAATCTGGCCCTGACAAACCAACAAACACATCCGCACCTTCACAAGCATCAGAAAGTGTACGCTTATCAGTATCGTTTGCGAACATTGCTTTATATTGATTCAAATCATCGCGGCCTGAGTGAATTACACCCTTGCGATCTAACATGAAAATGTTTTCAGATTTCATGCCACAACTAATAAGTAGTTTCATGCATGCAATTGCTGCGGCACCAGCACCCAAACAAACAACTTTTGCATCTTCAATTTTCTTACCTTGAAGCTCTAGCGCATTGATCATACCTGCAGCCGTCACAATCGCGGTACCGTGCTGATCATCATGAAATACCGGAATATTACACTGCTCAATCAACACTCTTTCAATTTCAAAACATTCAGGCGCTTTGATATCTTCAAGATTAATACCACCAAAAGTTTCTGCTATACGCTTGGTTGTATCAATAAATGCCTGAGGGCTTTCAGCATCAATCTCGATATCAAAGACATCAATACCTGCAAAACGCTTAAATAAAACACCCTTACCTTCCATAACCGGCTTACTAGCCAAAGGACCTAAATTACCCAAACCTAAGATAGCTGTACCATCAGAAATTACTGCAACAAGATTCCCTTTAGCAGTATATTTGTATGCATTTTCAGGATCAGCTGCAATTTCTCTTACAGGCTCAGCAACACCAGGGCTATAAGCTAAAGCTAAGTCTCTAGCAGTTGCAGTAGGTTTAGTAATTTCTACGCTAATCTTACCTGCTCGTGGATTAGCATGATAATCGAGAGCTGCTTTCTTTAAATCATCTGACATTATTATGTACCGTTTAACCATGAATTATAGACATTAAGCCTGAAATTTTAGGCAAATCATTTCTTGCCCATCCTATAAAAGCCTTATGATATTACATGACCATCAACAACAATCACTCATCATAAATACTTTTTATGGCATCTCTCAACCAAAAGTGAGTCGATATTTAAATAAACACCGATAGAAGAAAGATCAATCAGCTAACTAAGTTTGAGCCTAACAGTAAAAAGACAAAAAAAGAGCGTCATGCGCTCTTTTTAATGTAATCTTCGTAGCAAGACATATCTTAGTTACTGATTCTACTACCAAAACGCTTCTTAAACTTATCAATACGACCGCCCGTATCCATCACTTTCTGCTTACCAGTGTAGAACGGATGACACGCAGAACATACGTCTAAAGTAAGATCTTTACCAAGCGTTGAACGCGTTTTAAAGACATTACCACAACTACATTTTGCTTCAATTGCTTGATACTCAGGATGAATACCTTCTTTCATGACACACCTCAAATTAAATTATGCCGCCACTGAATATTGCCTTATTCTACTTCAACAAGTACAAAAACAGCACCGCACAAGGAAAAACTTAAGCCATTTCTTAATTTTGAGTTCGTTAACAAAAAACCAATATAAAGCTTCAGCCATTTTTAAGACGGCGAATAGTAACAAATTAAGCGCAATTAGCAAGTATCGTTTCATTCAAAAAGAGAATACTCTAAGATCAATATATGAAAACTCTAACCGAAAGTAATCATGATTATATCCGTCGCTCTCCCCGTCCCAATTTATAAAACTTTTGACTATCTCGCACCCGAAAAAGCCAAGGGTGAAACGGAAAGCATCAAACCTAAAGCTGGCATGCGCGTAAAAGTTCCTTTTTCAGGTCGATTTTTAATTGGCGTCATTGTCAACGTAAAAACAAACAATAATGAAACCAACACCAAATACAAACTTAAAACGGCTGACGCCCTACTTGATACCACTCCTTGCCTCTCAGGCAAATTATTCCAACTTATTACTTGGTCTGCCCAATATTATAGCCACCCGCTAGGCGAGTGCTTCCATACCGCGCTCCCCACTTCACTTCGAAAGCAGCTCCAAACAAAAGATGAAGAAACAACGCTCAGTATCATTAGATGGTACCGAACCGACAATGCATTTGAAAACGCCAAAAGATCACCAAAGAAAGCAGAGATATTAGCGCTCTTTCGGCAAGGGTCAGACGGGCTGTGGCAAGACTCCCTAAAACTTCTCGGCATCACACCTAGCCAACTAAAAGACCTGGAAAAAAGAGAATTACTACGCCATGAAAAAATAGACCCTCTGAGCGCTGCGAAACTTAAGCGCCAAGACTCCGAAACCATAAAGATTGACCTCAACTCCGAACAACGTTCAGCACTCGATCAATTGTCACTCAATTCTGAATCGTTCAACATTTACTTATTGCATGGCGTTACAGGTAGCGGAAAAACCGAAGTATATATAGACAGAGTCAGACTAGCACTGCATCAAAAGAAACAAGCCCTCATTCTCATACCTGAAATAAATCTCACCCCACAGACACTTGCCCGATTTCAATCCCAACTCGATACACCTATCGGACTAATTCACTCCGGCATGAGTGCGAAAGAGAAACTAAGCATGTGGCATTTGGCAAAGAATGGAACAGCCAGCGTCATCATAGGCACACGCTCTGCCATTTTCACGCCCTTCAAAAGCCTAGGCCTTATTGTTGTTGATGAAGAGCATGATTCTTCATTTAAACAAAATGACGGCTTCAAATATTCTGCTCGTGACCTTGCCGTTAAAAGAGCCCAACTAGAAAACTGTCAAGTTATACTAGGCTCAGCCACACCTTCCCTTGAGTCTTTACTGAACGCTAAACAAAAAAAATACAACTACATTAGCTTGAGCCAACGCGCAGGCAGCGGTGAAAAACCAGAAATTCATCTCCTGGATATTAAAAGCCGCACTCTTGAGCATGGCTGCTCGAGACCACTTATTAACAAAATCCAGCAAGAGCTAGAAAAACAAAACCAAATCATTATCTTTCAGAACAGAAGAGGCTACTCACCTACCCTGATCTGCAATAGCTGTGGCCAACTTGAATTATGCCCTCATTGTGATGCCCGCCTAACACTTCATAGCCAACCGCCACACCTACACTGCCATCATTGTGACTTTAAAGCAGCTATACCGAAAACCTGTAAAACATGCGGCTATCATGATTTCAAGCCATTAGGCACGGGCACCGAACGTATTGAGCTTGGCCTTAAACATCACTTCCCAAATACAAAAATATTTAGGATTGATAGAGATAACATCAAAAAACAGCAAGACATGAAGCTACTTATTGAAGAAATCAATCTTGGCGAGCCTTGCATTTTAATTGGCACACAAATGCTAGCCAAGGGTCACGACTTTCATAACGTCACACTCGTCGCAATCATCGATGCAGATGCCAGCTTATTTAGCTCAGACTTTAGGGCCTTCGAACAAAGCACCCAACTACTGCTTCAAGTCGCCGGGAGAACAGGCAGGGGAGACAAAAAAGGCACTGTGCTCATTCAAACAAAACACGCCGAGCACCCATTATTTATACCTATCCTGAATAATGATTACCAACTCGCAGCCAACAACGAACTAGAAGAAAGAGAAGCTTGCAGCCTGCCACCTTATAGCAAAATGATTTCAATTCGGGCCGAGTCCTACTCTCAACAAAATAATTTCGAAAGCTTAACCCACATCAAAAATAAATTACGCCAAGAGATTGCACCCTCACCAAACTACCATTTATCTGGCCCTATGGAAGCAAGTATGTCTCGCAAAGCAGGCATCTACAGAGCATACCTCCATATTTTCACAAGCAACAACGCTTGCAGACAGCTTATTCAAATTAAACTTCCGCAGCTAATGTCAAAGCCTAAAAACAAGATACGCCTAATAATTGACGTTGATCCTCATGAATATACCTAGGTTTCGTTCTTTAATAGTAAATACACCTCCACGAAACAACTCTAAGAGTTTCAATAAAGCTGCGAATCATAGATAATACGCGACCATTAATTTCTATACCCAGCTACTACATTCTTGGAATCACATGAAAGAACTTATCTCTGAACTTGTTCAACAGACTATTTCACAGCTCAGCGACACAGGAGTACTTCCTGCTGAACTTAAATACGCCATCAACATTGATGCAAGTAAAGATAAAACTCATGGCGATTTCGCTTCTAACATAGCACTTGTTTTATCTAAACAAGCAAGCATGCCGCCTAGAAAACTAGCCGAACTTATTGTTGAAAAACTGCCTAAAGATGAAAGTATTGAAAAAGTTGAAATTGCAGGCCCCGGATTCATCAACTTTTTTGTAAGCAGCGCAAGTAACTTTACGGTTATTGAAACAATATTGGAGCAAAAGGAAAAGTTTGGCTGCGCTAAACAAACAAATGGCAAAAAAATCCAAGTAGAATTTGTATCAGCAAATCCTACCGGCCCTTTGCATGTAGGTCATGGAAGAGGGGCGGCTTACGGCGCATCTGTTGCCGATTTATTAGAAGCAGTAGGCTTTGATGTTACCCGCGAATACTATGTAAATGATGCCGGCCGACAA
Source organism: uncultured Oleiphilus sp. (assembly GCA_963975615.1). Classification (GTDB taxonomy): domain Bacteria; phylum Pseudomonadota; class Gammaproteobacteria; order Pseudomonadales; family Oleiphilaceae; genus PZPK01. Next base: position 1,919 of record CAXBKC010000201.1, on the reverse strand, counting down.
ATGAATATATTGGCTGCAAGCGTTTGGCTTCGATATCTTGAAAGTTATTTTCCTTTAGCTTTTCCAGTCAATGGCTATAAGGGTGAATACATCAATGAAATTTCTGCCGAGCTAAAATCTAAATATGGCGACCGTTTTTTAAGACCATCTGAAGAAGTCTTTAGTCAGTTACCTAAAGATGAGAATGAAGGTGGCGATAAAGAGCTTTATATTGATGCTATTGTGGCAAAAGCTAAGTCACTGCTATCTGAAGACTACGAAATTGTTTTCAATCAAGGTCTTAACTCCATTGTTGGTGACATTCGGGACGATTTAGAAGGGTTTGGCGTTAAATACCAAAACTGGTTTTCAGAAAACTCTATTTTCCCTGATATTGACGCCGCCCTAGACAGACTAGATAAAAATGGCCACCTTTATGAAGAGAATGGCGCTCTCTGGTTCAGATCTACCACATTTGGTGATGATAAAGACCGCGTTGTAAAACGTGACAATGGTGAAACAACTTACTTCGCTTCAGATATTGCTTATCACCTAAATAAATTTGAACGCGGCTTCGACAAAGTCATTAATATTTGGGGCGCAGACCATCATGGCTATATCCCTCGCGTCAAAGCAGCCTTGCAAGCTCTGGATATCGATCCGGATAAACTTGACGTTAAGCTAGTTCAATTCGCAATTTTATACAGAGGCAAAGAGCGCGTTCAAATGTCTACTCGAAGCGGTTCTTTTGTAACACTTCGAGAACTGAGACAAGAAGTTGGCAATGACGCCGCTCGATTCTTTTATGTTACACGTAAAGCTGAACAACACATGGATTTTGATTTAGATTTAGCCAAATCTGAAAGTAAGGACAACCCGGTATACTACATACAATATGCACACGCACGAATTGCCAGCATGTTAAGAAAACTGGATAAACAAAAACTAAACTTTAATTTTGAAGACGGCCTTTCTGCACTTTCTTCAATCGCACAAGAAGATGAAGTCAGCCTAGCGAAGCAATTAGCTATGTATCCGGAACAACTTAATGCAGCTGCAACCAATCTAGAGCCTCATGTGCTAACACACTACTTACGAGAGCTTGCGAGCGAGTTCCATACCTACTACAACTCGAATAAAGTGCTTGATGATGACAAACAAATTCGAGAAGCTAGAATTACTTTAAGTGTTGCAGTAAAACAAGTTCTTCAAAATGGCCTACAATTACTTGGTGTATCAGCGCCACAGGAAATGTAAGCCCTTTATGACTCAGGATTATGCAAAACCAAGCACAACAAGAAAACCCGGCCAAGCCAAAAAGAAAAATGGGCATACGGATCGTTCGAATACGCGCGAGCCTCAAAATAAAAGTAAACGAAAAAATGTACCAACAATGCCAGAAGTAAAACCAAAACAACCTAATCGTCGAATTTTATTTATTCTGACTTTGCTTATTTTACTTGGCGCTTTTTCTTACGGACTGTATTTACTTCAGGCAATCCCTGAAACACATTCAATCCCCATCGAAGAAACTAAGCTACAAACCAAGCCCATCGTAAAAGCTGAGTCTAAAACGAAAAAACAAGCTGAAAACAGATTTAACTTTTACGACCTACTTCCTCAGCATGAAGTCATTGCCCCCAAAGTAGATGCATATCAGTTTAAAGAGAAGTCTGCACAGGGTGAATATTATTACATGATTCAAACAGGCTCTTTTCGTAATTTAAAAGATGCAGAAAGACAAAAAGCAATGATCGCATTTCAGGGCATCAAGGCTGATATAAAAAGCGTGGTAAATGATCAAGGCACAACTTGGCATAGAGTTTCGACAGGACCATTCTATAACCGAAGTAAAATGAATGGCGCTCTAGATAAGCTAGTCTCTATGCAAATTCAACCACTTGTTAAAAAAATTAAGAAATCAGATCGGAAGAGCGTCG
>CAXBKC010000200.1:0-7309 GCA_963975615.1 uncultured Oleiphilus sp. | reverse complement strand
GTGTGTACGTTTTTTTGTAACGCAATGTCGGTTGTCGTGCGCTCCATCTTGGTAGGAGTTTACACTACCTGATAAAGCAAAACCTCTAGCTAACTTTTGCCCCAAAGTTGGTTAACTTTAAGTTAAACGTGGATTACGTATTCTCATGTAGTTTGAAATAAATCTGGATATTTATACAGGTATAACTAAAAGTGAGCAAAAACACCCTTTATGGCGCAAATAAAGATGCCAAAAACTGTCCTGCTAGGCATCGATAATTTTTTAACATTTCACAAAACCTATAAAATCAGACTTATGACAAGTGTCAAAAAGTGATACTCGGACCCGTTGAGCAACCTAGGCTCTCTTTCTTCGTTGCCGACAAGCCAATTAATGTAACCTGAACTTAGAAATTATCTATTTACAGCAATTCCTTAGCAGTGATAACTTATTAAAAAATGACGAGTTGCTAAGAACGTTATCAAGCAACTACTGAATAAGCTGTTATGCCTTTTGGAGAATATATTGGAAGAACATGCAAGCGTCTATTTTGACGAGTCAGGCTTTACAGGTAATAGATTGCTAGACTCTCAGCAGACAATATTCAGTTACGCTGCGGTTGTCATCGAGGATGAGGAAGCTACAGCCTTAGTTGATCACATAATCCAAAAATACGGAATTCAAAATGGTGAGATAAAAGGCGGAAACTTAGTCAAAAAAAACAAAGGTCGTAGAGCTCTTGATGAAATACTGAGTTCATTGCATGGCAAAATGAAAGTGTCAGTTTCTGATAAAAAATATGCTCTAGCTGGTAAATTTTTTGAATACATTTTTGAGCCATCCCTTGCAAAAATTAACTCTGTTTTTTATAGCATCAATTTTCACAAGTTTGTCAGCACTATGCTTTATATGGACTTTGTAAGTCGTGGTGCTTACGCTGAGGAAATATTTGAAGAATTCGAGTCATTAATGAGAACCGGTAACTTTGATAGCTTAAAGACATTGTTCAGTGCAGACTCAACTGGAGAGTTATCGCAAACACTCGATTATATACTTACTTTTGCAGCAAATAATAAAGATGCCGTTGTTAATGAGCTTGATGGTTATATAGGCGAGGGTTCTGGAAAATGGAGTCTAGATCTTACAAATACGAGTCTCTATACGTTATTAGCAGACTGGGGGCAAAGCTATAAAACCCTAACTGCATATTGTGACAAATCGAAGCCCCTAGAATCGGATCAAGAATTATTAAAGGCCATGATTGGACGGGCTGATAAAGTATTTTCTACTTTTGGTGATGAAGAAATTCCAATTACATTCAATTTAACGGGACCTATTAAGTTAGTAGATTCAAAAGATTTTGCGGGTGTGCAACTTGCAGATGCAGTAGCAGCCGTTTTTTCTTACGCATGTAACCGAGAAAACACTGATCAGTTCGCAGTCAAGTGGCGTGGTTTGATAGAGGATGTTGTAACATACGGGAGCGTATTTCCTGATTTTGATCACATAGATCCATCAAGGCTTGAGGCTCAGAGAAATGGCATGATCTTACAAGAGTTGGCTCGTCGCTCAGAAAGTAACGAGGACCTCCTAGATGGGATTACAGATTTTATTCGTGGCGCAACATATTTTTTAAATAGTCCAGAGTTTGCGCTAGCAAAGGCATAACATGTATGGCTGTATCGCTCTTCGAGCTGGACGCGCTAACGCGCGCCGCTGCCTTGGGCGTTAATACAGACGCCATACTTTTACTAATAACAATTATCATTTTCAAAGCTTTAGCTATAAAACGTTTCTGTCCAGAAGTGTGTTGCAAATGAGTACGCAATTATTGTACTCACCAACGGGCTTTTTGATGGTCGCTCAACTACAGGCACATCTTGCTACGCAAGAACGCAGAATAAGGTATGGATAACGCTTCGCGTTAACACACAACTTATCTCCGCTTGAACCCGTAGTCACTCCCCAATGTAACAAATTTTATTTTCATCCTTTTAAAAGCTCTGCAAGATAGCTATTACGCCGATGTGAATGACTTGGTGCCTCAGTAATGGCTTTAAAATCATCTTCTGCCCCAACAATGTGAATTTCATGCTCAGCTCTAGTGATAGCGGTATAAAGCCATGCTCTGTCAACGATTCTACCTTTCTGCAAAGCAATGATAATGCGTGGGAACTGAGAACCTTGTGCTTTATGGAGGGTTATTGCATAACCCAATTCCATGCAATCGAGTACTGATTGTGTGACCTCAACTTTACCCCCCGTATCCAGCGTTACTTCACCATAGCTTTCACCCGAAGACTCAACACTGGTTAGTGTACCAAGAGAGCCGTTTTGAATGCCTTTGTCGTAATGGTTTTGCGTAAATAGAATCGCATCATTCAATCTGAGGTTTTGAATGAATCTCTCACCGTGCATTTCGAACTCAAGTCTATTTCCATTAGGGTTGACGGCTTCTTGTGTTAGTTTATTAATGTCAGCAACGAGCGCTTTGGTCGGTGCCATAACACGACTGTTTTCAGGTGATTGCTGATACAAGTCACAACAGACTTGAGCAATGTCGCTCTTTGTCGTTTCGTGGAAGTGAATAGCGCCCGTACTTAGTTTCTCAGGTACGATGCCTTGATTAATGAGCTTGGAGTATTCGGGAATGCCTGTTGAACCTTCCTGACGCTTAACGATATCTAGCATGGTGTTAGCAATGGCTTTAGACAGAACGATATCGGCAAGTACCTTGCCGCAACCTATAGGCGGTAACTGGTCGGGGTCACCTGTAAAGATAATACGAACCGATGGATGAATATGGTTGACCAGGCGGTACATGGTCGGCAAATCAATCATGCTGGCTTCATCAATAACGAGCAGATGTTTTTGTTTATCTGAATCAATAGGTTCATTTCGCAGTAACTTTGCAATCGTTGAAGTGATAAAACCAATTGACTCATGCAAGCGCATGGCCGCACGACCACTTAAGGCTACAGCATGTATTTCAAACCCCATTATATGATAGGCACGCAATGCAGTTCTAAGCACTGTCGTTTTGCCTGTTCCAGCACCACCTGTAATGCAACTTACGGCGTTATCCAAGCATGTAGTGACAGCTTCTATTTGTTTCTTTGTTAGCTCATAAGGTAATTCACCAACCGCAGAGCAATATGCAGAATCTGCATACTCGTCATACAAGTTGTTTTGACTGGCAAGCGCCTTGAGTCGTTTAGCAACGACATTTTCCATCAATAACTGAGCCGTTGGATGGTAGGTGCCTGTTGCGTGGTTTAATAGATACTGAGCTTTATCATATCCAGCTTTAAACGCTTTGGCGACCAGCTCTTTATCTTTGAGTAACTTGGTTAAATAAGGGCGTAAATTTGCTTGTATCGTGTAGGTATGGCCTTTCTCAATCTCTTTGCGTATCGCTATTTCAAGCGCTGCACTCAATCGTCTGTCATCATTTGTTGTGGCCTCAAGCTGTGCTTGAGAAAAAGCATCCACCTCTGTAAAGCTCATGCCAAAGCCAATTAACACATAAGGGTTCTGTTTAATTGCTTCGATGGATTGCTCGGTGTGATACTTCAGCAAACGCTGCTGAACACTGGCAGGTATCTTGTGTTCGGACATCCAATTGCAGTAGGCTAGATTCTTGTATTTAGCATACCCCTTAAATAATGCGACGATGGAGTCTTCGCTCAGAACACTTCTAAGTCGCTCTCTTGACTCTAGCGTATCTTTTCTCAAGGTTGCATGAAAATTCTTACCTAAAAGCTCCCAGAGTGCTCGCGCTTTACTTTCACCAATACCTTTGAAGGCACTTTCTCTGGCGATGAATCGGATCAATTGTTCGCCTGTTTCTGGCAAACTGCATTCGACATACTCAGGTGACTCAAAGGTATGCTGCTGCATAACGTAACCGCCTATGTCCATGCTTTCGACTTGTCGGCTTCCTTTGACTGACCAATACTGACCGATAGCTGGTTGTGCAGGCAATTTGTCAGGATCTACCTTTATCGTGACGAAGTATTTACCACTGTTGGCTCTGTATGAGTTTTTCTTTAGCGGTGTACCGCTGAATATCACCATCTTTGATGAGGTATAAGGGATACTGGTGACACGCAATTGGTCTTCATGTAAGGCAGCATTCATCGCGGCATGAACCCCATTTCTGACAAGGTTTCTGATAATTCACCAAAGCGCTCAAGTTTACATTCAAGCTCTTTCACTTTGGTTTTTAATTCAATGTTTTCAGCCTCCAGTGCTGATAAGCGTTTTGAATCAAGCGCCTTGCGATTCGCCGTATTATCGTATTGTTTAGGCTTATCAGTTTCTTTTTTTGCGGTGTCGGTCAGTGGTGGCAGCACGCCTTTGTCGCGCAGGTTATCTTCTAGTTGTTTTAAGTGTCTCCGTATGTCAGGATTTTGATTCAGGGCTGATTTACCACAGCCTACGCCCTTAGCCACTTCGATACGATTTAACTGACCTCTAAACGCGATTTGTTTAAAGTCATCATCAGATTGTGTTGCTACCCATGTCTGAAACGCATCGAGGTTTTGCTGTGCTTTTTGCTGCCCGTTTGCCATTAGTCGTCAACCTCTCCCAGTAGCTTGCGCAGGCCAGTAACGAAGCCACGAGGGAGCACTTCGTTGTTGTACTCCATTTCTTTAACTTGACCTGCCTGCGTGCATTGCCAGCCGTTCTTTTCCATACATTCATCGGAGATGGCATAAGCCAGTGCCTTTTTCTCTGATTCAGTCAGTACGCCAGAAAGTGAGGGAAGGACCTCAATGCTTGACTCTGCGCTGGCATCAAACTGACGGACAGGTCGCTTATCAATAGTGATGTTAGCGTGTTGCTTAAGCAGGTTAACTTCTTTGCGGTAGCGGTTTCGCTCAGCAATGATTTGCCCAAACAAAGCGCGAACGGCTGGGTCGGGAATACGCTCTAGCAGCTTGTTATCTGCGGGTACTGATTTTGAGCGAGCATGAGCCACCAATGGTTTCTTAGTGTTTGTCTTGCACTTTTGCGCCCATGCTTCAATCAAGGTACGGTAGTGTACATTTCTGGTCGCTCTAAGTGCTTCGTAACCTGGCCCCGATTCCGCTGCCGAGACTCGACCAATCTGCGTAATGGAAAAGTCTTTCTGACCTGCCTTTGCATACTCTTCTAAGATGCTGTTGAGCTTATCTAAGTTTTGTTGGGTTCTTGGCACTTTACCGTCTTTTAAATCCTCAAGAATGACGTCGATATTCAGTTCCATTATTTCTCCAAGAGTGCAGGTTGAATTAGTGTTTCTAACCGCAACGCCTTATCCGTTAAGGCATTAATACCTGCATTAAATAGTTTATTATCAGACAGGCATTCACCCGCTTCGATGTAATTCGCTACTTTACGGTAACCTTCCATTTTGTCGTCGGGGTCGGCTATCTTAGCCATTTGGCGCAGCATGGCATTGGCAGCGATAAGTTGTTGCTTATCATCCATTTCCATAAAGATAGGCTCAAAGCCTTTTTTCATCATCACACGACTGAGTTGGCGAGAGCGTTTTTCAATAGCCGGAGTTTTACGTAATTCATCCTGCAAGTCAGGGTAAAATTCCGCATCATCACACAACAGTGATAGATGTAATAATTCAGATTCAGTTTCAACGAATTTAAGGGCATGACAGATGTCTTGCTCTGCGCCCACAGCAATCAACTTATCTTTGGTGTCATCGTTGTTTCGATTTTCTTCGACCCGAATGATTTTGCTGATTAGCTCAAAGCAGGTTATCCAGTCTTTTGCGTATTCATCAGCCTCCACTTGTTGCTTTTCATAGCGGCGTTGTAGAACCTGCATGTCGGTATGTTTGGTAAAAGGCGTACCTTGCTCTTCACAGAAGAACTGCTCGTCTTTTAGGGCTTCTAGCTCACCCTCGATTTCAACCGATAGGTTAGCCGCTTGGTGCGCCTTGTAACTGAGTTGATTAAATTGCGCGTTAAGAGCTGGCAGATATCGCGCCTCGGTAATAAACCAGCGACAACGAATGCAGTTTTCAGGGCCATGAGGCACGCTGTCATAGATGCGATTAGCGGCAGCACTTGCATCTCTAATCAATTCGCCGCCGTTCCAGCACCCGCCCAGCGTACTGACTTCATCGGATTTTACGGTATTGCCTCCGACCAAACATAAGCCAGATGAACGCTCCTCCCAGCCGATGGGGTTACGGTTAACCAGAGCTGCCTGAATACTGTCTTCTTTGTGATAGACCATCTTGCACTGAATTTGCGCTAGTGAGGCATCTTTGAGGAAGTTGCGCACTGACTGCTTGGCTTTACCCTCAAGCTCCCCGTCGGCTTCACTCATTTTTTCCGCCATCACGGATGGGGTGATTTTATTGTAGTAGATGGTCATTAGGATACGTGAGTGCCCTGCCAGTAGTTTAGATATCACAGGTAGTGGCAACTGAGTATCCATCGTGTAGGCAGTTATCAGTGATACACGCAAACTGTGCAGGGGGTGGCTCGTGGCAACCTTAGCGCCTTCTGGAGTGCCTTCTGGGTAATCCACAACCAGTTTAAGTCGCTCTCCATTACCAAGCGTAGTACCTTGCTTAGCGAGTTGATTTTCCAGTGTCAGCAAGAGTTGATACCAGAAAGTTGCTAGATTCGCATCCCCAGAAATTGGTTTGTGCTTATCTTCTCCTTTCGCTGACGCATCCCGAAATAAAAACGCAATTTCACCCATACTTGCTAACTGAGTTTGTGACTTCTTTGTATTGATGTGTTTATTTAGCAGCGTAGTGCAGTTTGTCGGTTTCGCTATCGGGTTGTATTTTCCCTGCCAGTTACGCAGTTTTTCCAGCCAATATAGTACCTCTTCGTTTTGCCAAGGAATAATGTAGCCGCGCTCTAGTTCCGATTTATTCTGGTCTGCGGTTTTATTGGTGTTGACATACAAACCTGTGGAATATTGCCCCGTCATAGTGTCATAAATGCGGCGAAAGATGCCTTTACCAAAAGGGCGTTTTTCACTACCGAGCGCAAAGTCATGCTTGTCATTGAGCTTCCAATGACCGCTTTCATAACGCCACGTATCCGCTTCACCACTGTCTAACATACGCACCTGATAGGTGCGCAGTGGCAGATGCAGCTTCATAAAGATGACCATCGCTTTGACGGGCGACCACATTTGGTGGAGGGTGATTTTTTTACCGTCTCTAGTCACTTCTTTAGTACGCCACACGCAATCGGGGTCAGCTTTGTTAATCAGCTCAGGCTCGACCTCGAACCAGTCTCCGCTTTGATTACCTTGCCCCGACTGCATCTGCGCCCATGTCCAATGCTTGAAATGGCGGTAG
>CAXBKC010000199.1:0-7314 GCA_963975615.1 uncultured Oleiphilus sp. | reverse complement strand
AGCGATGATGATAAATTTGGTCATGGCGGCTATTGTGGGAACTGTTTTACCGATTTACTTAAAATCCAGAAATATTGATCCCGCACTTGCGGGTAGTGTAATCTTAACCACCGTCACAGATGTGGTTGGATTTTTATCATTTTTAGGCCTAGCCACACTGGCTTACGGTTCTTAACTTTTTGAGAGAGACATGCAGGATCAAAACTTAAATCAAAATTTTGAAGATAAACTAAATGACGACGAAGAAGAAAATGTTATTAGTAAGTCTCAAATTAAGAGGGAAATGACTGCTTTACAGGAACTAGGTAAAAAACTAATTGATTTAAAAGACAATCAAATAGCAAAAATGCCTGTTTCTGATGAGTTACTTAGAGCTATAAAAGAATCTAAGAATATAACCCAAAGAGAAGCAACTCGGCGCCATCTTCAGTTCATTGGTAAGCTAATGAGAGATCAGGACGCTGATGCTATTCAATATGCTCTTGATGAATTTGATTCGAGCAGCCAACGCTTTACTCAGGCAACCCATGAACTAGAAGTCTGGCGTAAAAGACTAATTGAAAAATCAAATGCTGTTGTCACTGAGTATGTCGAAAAGTACCCAAAGACAAATGTACAGTATTTAAGACAGCTCGTTAGAAATGCAGTTAAAGATCATAAAAACGATAAGAATACTGGCGCAGCAAAAAAGTTATTTCAATACTTAAAAGATAACAGCAAAAGTCATGAATCGTAAGCTTTTAAGCATGCATAAACGTTCTATATGGGCAAACGCTTGTGCTTGATTACATTCATTGACTGGCGTATACCTCTCATATAATTGAGGTCCAGTTCCGCAGAACAGACGCCAGGCTTTTCACCCAGAGTGCATAGAATATTGCCCCATGGATCAACGATCATACTATGCCCCCATGTTTCACGTGTTGTGCCCGTCTTTTCAATTGAGTGTGTGCCACATTGATTAGCCGCTAAAACATAGCACTGAGTTTCAATTGCACGTGCTCGTAAGAGTATTTCCCAATGAGCTTGGCCTGTCTTGAAAGTAAACGCTGAAGGAACAGCGATCATCTCTGCCCCATTTTTTCGAAGGAGTTGAAAAAGTTCAGGAAATCTCAAGTCGTAACAAATGCTTAAGCCAAGTTTAGTAATCGCCAAGGGTAAAACACAATGCACAAGGCCCGGCTGAAAACTATCTGACTCTATATAGCTCCCTTGACTATCCCCTACTTCCGCATCAAACAAATGAATCTTATCGTAATGCCCAACGTTTAATCCGTTAGCATCTATTAACAAACTGCGGCTAAAGCATTTATTCTCACTAGCCTTAACTGGCACAGAGCCTAGAAGAAGTGAGACGGCATACTGTTTTGCTAATGCGGCCAACTTATCAATGTAAAAATTTAAACTAGAAGCAATTTCTGCAAAGTCTGAAACACCTAAACAAAGAAAGTTCTCTGGAAAAACAATTAATTGAGCATTGTGCTGAGATACAGCTTCATTAAGAAAGTGAACCGCTTGTTGAAAGTTATCTTCAACGCTAGTTTGGCTTTGCATTTGAACTAGAGCAACATTTAACTTATTTTTGCCTTCCGCTATCACGTTTGCCCTTCTCCTTTGATCTGTCTTTTTTGCTGGCATTCATTGCCTGCTTCAGATTAACCGTTGGTTGTTCCCAAGTGCCCGTTATATCATAACGTGAGGTTGTTAAAGCCGAAAGGGGTTCACCTAATAACTTATCTGCCACCCAAACCAAACCGCCAATTTGAGGCGCCCCTAAAACAAGCGCTGCAAGTGGAACATTCTGAGAAAATGGTAGTTCTACCAACATATCAAAATCAAGAGCTTTGGTAATAAGATCACTTCGTCCATTTAAAACATATTTTCCTGCAGGTCCATCGATGACTAAAGGCTCTGTTAAAGTCATTAAGCCCTGATCAATCGATGCCTTAGCATCAAAGCTATCAAAGCCAACGCCACTTTTATATAAATCAGAAAAATCTAACTTTAGGCGGCGTTTAATAGATTCAGTATTAAGAACACCAAACAATCGTAGAGCTCCGGTTTTTTGATCTTCTGTTTTCAAAAAACCTTCCTCTAATGATATTGACATATTTCCCGATAAAAAGTGTAGACCAAATTCTGACGGTGCTTGAGGCCAGTGCAAGACGAGCTCAGAGCGATACTTACTGCTACTCATTAACACCGGAAAATCAAATGCCTCAAAAAGTGAGGTGATATCATTACCTACGACATCAAAGGTAGCTATTGTGCTTTGTACCTTTGGGGAGTATCGCCAGTTTAACTGACCTTTAATATTACTATCCTTTATTTGGCCTTTTATTGCTCGAATAATAGTCCCGGAAGCATCTGGCTCTACATCAAATTTCCACGAACCAATAGGCCGGTTATCCAACATTAATCTTTTAGATTTGAATGAGAGCTTGGGTATTTTTCTTGGGTCTATATTTTCTGCAGCTTTGATCTCGCCTCCTGAAGCGCTTTTTAAAAGCTTATCGAGTGAAACTAGATTTAAAGAATCGAAATCTAAAATAATTTTACTCTCAGTTTGAGGTAAATATACTTTTCCTTTAACATTTTTTCCATTTATCTCAAGTAGCCAATGATCTTCTTTAGGCTTTATATCAATATTGGTTTGTTGAAAAAGATAACCAAATCCATCCAGATTTTTTATTTCGAGCTGCACTTGCTTTAGAAGAGGGTCGTCATTAGTTTCAGCAGCAGATTTGCTATTGAGCACTTCAGGTAAAAAATTAATCCAACTTTCAAGGTTTGCCAGTGGCAGATTTGCGGCAACATTAATACCTTTATTATTTGTACTCACAACTTTTGCACCGCCAATTAAAACTTCTCCAAAAGTCGGTTGATCTTTTATAAACATAAACTCGGCATCGATACTTGGTAAGTGCTTAGACTTTAAAGAAGCATCCAAATAGGTCTGTTCAGGCTTTAAAAGTATCGATAAATTTAAATCTTCTTTTTCGTGTGCATTTTTTGAAAATGGCGCTGGGCATTGGCATGAGACACCCTTTAAGTCTGATTTAATCGTTAATAATGGGTACTTCTTATCTTCACTAGATAAATTTAATTCAGCAAGATATTGAAAGTGCCCATTAAGTGGAGTCGGCTTGGCAATATCAAAATAGTCGAATATGGCTTGAGTGCTCAACTTACCTTGCAAGCTTATCTTGGTTAATTGCTTAAGCGAGTCAAGATGTTTAGCTTTGTCATAATGATAGCGAGTTCTAATTGCCAAGCTACTTTGTTCGCCAAAGAGTTTAGTTTTAATTCCTTCAGCATTGATACCTTTTTTTGAATCTACTGAAATCACGCCAGTCACATTTTCAAATTTTAGTTTTGAAGGTTTATGTAAAATATCCCCATTTACAATGGCAGCACTCACAGAATATTCTATTTCTAATTTGTTTTTTGAGCCTTCTGCCTCAGCAACTGGTATTGATAGCTGAATTTCTGTTTGGGCCGAAGTTTCAATAACGAGTTGTTCTAATACATCTTTCGTATTATTAGCAATGGGTGACTCTAGCAGCCAAAAATCTATTTCGGCTGAATCTAATGATGCATTTGCCGTTATATTGATAAAGTTTTCTGCGCTGTCCGCTACTTCTGGCAAAAAAGCATTGAGATCATTCAATTTGCTTCCCGCAATTACAGCATGACTGCTATTAATTCCTAATTGGCCATTCTGAAGTAAAATATCAGCATTAAGCTCCTCAATGTATGGCCAGTTAGGATCAAACTGGACAACACCATTATCAGTTTGCAAATAAAGGCTAGATGTAAAACTATTTTCAGCACTTATGCTCTCTACGGAACCATAACCATAATAAACACCGCTTTTAACTGCGCCGGCAACTAAAGAGTTCGAGAGCCAAGAATACAGCCCTTCATTGATTTTATAATAAGGAACAAACTTAACGGCATCCTGAAAAAGGATATCTTGCATTCCAACGGCTAAAGATAAAGTATCCTCTTGCTGATCATCACCCAGACTTAAAAGAAAGTCACCATATATAAGGCTATTATCATCACGCCATAATCTAAGTCCATCCGAGAAAATAGAAACATAATCTCCACTAAGAGACCATGAAATTAAACCTTCTGCACGTTTAATTTCCCAAGGTTCAAGAAACAAAGTTGGGAAGCCTAACTCAAAGTCATCGCTTAAAAAGCTCACAAATCCAGAGTAATCATCGGCATAAATATAGCCATTTAAGTTTTTACCAGATGGGGTACTTTCATAAGCATTAATATTTATACCCTCTAACATCGCCTCAAAAATAAAGGTCTTAGTTTGAACAAGCTCTTTACTTGAACTTAAGGCAATCAACTCTTGGTCACTTATAGCAGTAGTTTGGGGAGATTTAGACTCTGAAAGAGGTAAAATAGTTAGAAATATATTTTTTAGATAGCCGTTAGCTTCACTTATAGCTAAACGTTTGTGTAGTTCTTCAGGAAGAATCCCCATAGCTAAGGCTAGATCATTAACACATTTCACATTAAGTTTATCAGCTAAAGCCTTGATATAATGATCATTAATAATTAATTCAATATCTGCGGGTTCACACTGTGTTTCTGACCATTCAAAAGCAAAGTTATCGATTACTAGATTCTTGTTTAAAGAGTTGGCTTGCCACAAATACGAAAAGGCAAGATTGTATAATGGAGGTTGGGGCTTTTCAGCGGCGCGCCAGTTTATTTCACTAACTTGCAAATCACCATAAACGGAGGTTATCTCTGAGCCTTCGAAACTAATCCAGGCCCTAGAACTACCCTCTATATTTTGAATATTTATTTTTTGCCAGTCATAAACCTCTAAAAAATCGTCAAAAAACTCTGAAGAACGTGCTTCTACATATAATACACCTCTAAAGGTTTCTGTAGAAAGTAGCCCCTGACCTCGTAGGGAAAAATTAAGAAGTGCTTTATCACCTAATTTTTGTAGTATTTTTCCGCTTGCGAATAATTGGTCATTACTATAATTAACATTTAACGTTGGTAATCGAAGCGTTCTTAGCTTTCCTTGTTCATTACGTACATTGGCACTTAAGTTTTTGATATTAACGGTACTACCATTAAATATGGACAACAGTTGCAAGTAGCCATTATTGCTACTGTTAAATGAACTACCAGTCTCATTTAAGTGATTAGTCTTGAAACCTAGAAACTCCCAATGACCATCTTCGGCCTGCTTAACCGTTAAGTCGGTCTGCTCTATTAATATACGTTCGAACTTTGGCTGAAGCGCACGTAAACTTTGTATAAATGAAAAGTAGAAACTGATATTTTTTACATGAAAGGGGTCTTCAGACTCAATAGTCAGGCCTGATACTTGCAAAACGGGATCAAAGCCATCCCAGCGAGAACTAATCGAAGAAATAGAAATTGTCTGATTACTTGATTCACTTAAGAATTGAACTATTTCATTCTTATAGTCTGGTAAGAAATGCAGGGTAATACGTGTAACCAGTACATAACTGGCGACGAGGAGTAAAAATAGTATAGAAAGAAATATACTGAGTGATTTTAAAACAGAAATACTTTTATTAAGCACAGAGTCACACTAACACCACATCAAATTGACCTTGGTTATACATTACTTCGACTTGGAATTTAATCTGTTTTCCAATGAAAGTTTCAAGATCGGCTACATTATCTGATTCTTCGTCTAACAATCGATCAATAACACTTTGAGAAGCCATCACTAAATAAATATTTGCATCATAAGCTCGATTTACACGTAATATCTCACGCATAATTTCATAGCATACCGTTTCGGGTGTTTTAAGCAGGCCCGTACCATCACAGACATTGCAAGGTTCACAGAGGGTCTGTCCTAAACTTTCCGTCGTTCTTTTTCGAGTCATTTCAACTAAACCTAACTCCGAAACACAACTGACTGTGGTTCTAGCATTTTCTCAAGCATACGTAGTACCTGTCTTTTATGCTCTTCATCATCCATATCGATGAAATCGAGAATAATAATGCCGCCAAGGTTTCTTAATCTTAGTTGGCGCCCTATCGTTCTTGCTGCTTCAAGGTTTGTTTTGAATATGGTTTCTTCGAGATTTCTGTGCCCTACAAAACCACCGGTATTAACATCTATTGTGGTCATTGCTTCAGTCTGATCAATTATTAAATAACCCCCAGACTTTAGCTGAACCTTCCGGCCAAGTGCTTTTTGAATTTCATCATCAATATTGTAAAGGTCAAATACCGGGCGCTCGCCGGGGTAATATTCCAAACGATTACTTACATCTATAAGAAAATTTTCGGCAAATTCTTTTACAATTAAATAGCTTTCATTAGAGTCTATCCGAATTTTTTCGGTTTGAGGTTTGACCAAATCTCGGATTGCTCGGGTAAATAAAGGTAGATCCTGATAAATGACAGAGGGGGCAGAGTTATCTTTTATTCTCTGTTGAAGTCGCTTCCAGAGGCGTGCCAGAAAGCGCACGTCGGCCTGAAACTCTTCTTCGCCAGCACCTTCAGCAGCCGTTCTAGCGATAAAGCCTGCCGTTACGCTTTCGAGTTCAGCTAAAGTATGTTCGTTTTTTTGATTGCTTGAACTTTGAGTTAATAGGGTTTCAGATAGCTGTGCTTGGCAGCCTACAATTAACTGTTTAAGGCGCTCTCTTTCTAACTCATCTTCAATTCGCTGAGAAATACCAATATGTGACAAGCCTGGCATATAAACCAAATAGCGACTAGCAATAGAAAGTTGGGTGGTTAAACGTGCTCCTTTTGTCCCTATTGGGTCTTTGATAACTTGGACAACAAGGGCTTGCCCTTCTCTAAGAAGTAAGGCGATATCGGCCTGTTGGGCCGCTTGAGTATCTAGAGATGAATTTGAAACGATATCGGAAACATGTATAAAAGCCGCTCGTTCAAGACCTATATTAACAAAGGCGGCCTCCATTCCAGGTAATACACGCACGACCAAGCCTTTATAGATATTTCCAACAATCCCTCTGTTGCTTGAACGCTCAATGTAAACCTCTTGAAGCATTCCATTTTCTACTAAAGCGACACGAGTTTCTACAGGTGTGACGTTGATTAGAATTTCTTCACTCATAAGTCGCCTCTAACAACATAAAAATAGAAACAGAAAAGCCTGTTAACGCAAAAATAAAGCAAGCCGATCTGTTAAGATCAAAATAAGTGGCCATGTTAATGCACTTGTTAAAGCTAACCATAAATACGATAGGCCGCCTCCTGCACCATTTAACATCACCGACAATAAATATACGATCATTAAGTAAATTCCGACTAAAAAGA
>CAXBKC010000198.1:0-7320 GCA_963975615.1 uncultured Oleiphilus sp. | reverse complement strand
GATGACAATAAACAAGTGCTTCACCATCGAAAAATAAGCCATTGAAACCAGCATACTGACTAAATAAAATTTCTTGGGCATATTCAAGTGCCGTTTGCTCTGAAGCAAGAAAGTTGCGAGTGATTTCACCTCGAGAATGTAGGTACTGTTGTGAATCTATGCGTCTAAAATTAGTAAGAGCTGCCATCTTAAAAGAGTTAGCTTTGTCATTTTTGGATAGGCCAAGCCATGTGCCTTGTTTCTCTAGGTCTCTTCCTGCAAAGATGCTGGGGTGATCATCCCAAAAGTGAGCATCAAGACTAGCTCTCTGATGGAACTCATCTCGATTCGCAGCAAGCGTTAAAGGTCTGTGACTATTGGGCTGCCAATTAAAAACGATGAGACACATCTAACAAAGCTCCTAAGCAATCCTGAAAGATATACGGTATCATAGCACGCTTTATTTTACCGGAATTTTGGCCTTGTTATGATAATTGCAGCTTACTTAATCGCTGGGATTTTTGCGGGTATTACTGCTGGCTTGTTCGGAGTTGGTGGCGGCCTGATTATTGTGCCTATTCTAGTCTTTGTCTTTCAGTGGCAAGGTGTTTCTCCAGAAGTTCTTACGCATCTTGCGATAGGAACTTCTTTAGCTACTATCGTTTTTACATCTTCTAGTTCAGTCATTAAGCATAACCAAAAGGGAAGTGTGCTTTGGCCGATATTTAAGCCCATGAGTATGGGGGTTATTATTGGTGCGGTATTGGGCGTGTTCACGGTTGTTCAGTTAGAGGGTGAGTTGTTAAAGAAAATGTTTGGTATTTTCGCCATCCTTGTTGCTATAAAAATGATGTTTAAGATTAAGATTGATGCCCGTAAACCGATGCCTTCTAAGCCTGTATTCATGATAGCGGGTGTGATTATTGCGTGGGTATCTTCCATATTTGGTATCGGTGGTGGCTCTTTAACAGTTCCATTTCTGAGTCGCTTTCAAATAAAAATGAAACAAGTCGTGGGTACATCTGCTGCTTGTGGTTTACCCATCGCTTTTTTTGCCAGCGTAAGTAATATCATAATTGGCTCCGGTGTTTCTGATCGGCCTGAGTGGAGCTTGGGCTTTGTATATTTACCCGCGCTATTGGGAATTACTTTAACGTCTATATATTTCGCCAGAGTGGGCGCTAACTTGGCCCATTACTTACCAGGCCCATTATTAAACAAGCTATTTTCGGGCTTTTTGATGATAGTCGGTATTAAATTTTTGATCTAATTTTAAGCAATAATATCCAGGAGTTTTTTCATGTCATTGGCTTATCCAAATATTGATCCGGTTGCGTTGGACCTTGGACCTCTCCAAATACATTGGTATGGTTTGATGTACCTTTTTGGTTTTCTGGCCGCTCACTTACTCGGTCAAAAGCGTGCGCAGAGGCCCGGATCTCCTATCACCAAAGAACAAGTAGGGGATATGATCTACTACGGCGCTTTGGGGGTGATAATAGGGGGGCGTTTAGGTTATGTATTCTTTTATAACTTTGATAAATTTTTGGCCGATCCTGTTTGGTTATTTAAGGTCTGGGAAGGCGGAATGGCGTTTCATGGTGGTTTAATGGGCGTTATGGCGGCAATCTATCTTTATGCCAGAAAAGTGGGTTGTACCTTCTTCCAGCTTTTGGATTTTCTTGCGCCCTTGGTGCCTATCGGTCTAGGTCTTGGGCGTATCGGTAATTTCATTGGTGGAGAGTTATGGGGGAGAGCGACTACCATGCCTTGGGGAATGATTTTCCCTACAGACCCTCAACAGTTAGTGCGCCACCCTTCACAGCTTTATCAATTTGCTTTAGAAGGCGTGCTATTTTTCTGTATTCTCTGGTTCTATTCCCGAAAGCCAAGGCCAGCAGCTGCTGTGTCGGGTATGTTTATGATTTGGTACGGAATCTTCCGATTCCTTGTGGAATTTGTACGCCAGCCAGATGCGCATATCGGATTTATTGCTTGGGGGTGGTTAACCAAAGGGCAGCTATTATCTGTGCCTATGGTGTTTGTTGGCATTGCATTCATTGCTTTTGCTTATAAATATAATGCACTTAAGCTAGCAAAATAACGGGTCAAGGGACGGTGTAAAACGGAAGTAAAAATTAAATATGCCTCAAGTAGACTTTCGTCTGTTTGAGACATATCTATCATCAAACTGAGAATGGATACTTTATCGATTCATGGTGCTCATAACCTTCCACTTCAAAGTCGTCTAAGCTAACCCATGTTTCTAAATCTTTCAGTGATTTGATGTCTGGGTTAATGATTAGCTTTGGCGCTGGAAATGGCTCTCGTTTTAACTGAACATCCCGCAGCAATTCAAGTTGATCTTCATAGACATGAGCGTTAACGATCTTGTGATAAGCCTGACCCGCTTTATTGCCTGTGATTTGTGCCATTATTGCCAGCAGAAAATAAACTTGTACCATGTTGAAATTTAAACCTAAGGGCACATCGCAACTTCTTTGGGTGCTATTCAAATAAAGGGTGTCGCCAAGTAACGAGAAATGATGGCTATACATGCAGGGTCGTAGACAGCCCATATGAAAAGCGCCAGGGTGATAGAAAGTAAAAATCTCACCGCGATCATCAAGGCCTTTAGAAAGGTCATCAACAATCTTACGTAGAAGATCGATATTTCCGCCATCAGGCTTCGGGAAATTACGTGCTACTTTGCCATAAATAAAACCACAATCATCATCACCCTTTCTCAGTGGATTGTTTAGCCATGCCTCATTGTCATTTGCATTGGCATCCCATGTTTTGGTGCCAAGTTTTCTAAAATCAGCAGCATTATCATAGCCACGAATATAGCCAAGCATTTCTGCAATAGCTGATTTATAGAAGCTTTTTCTTGTTGTAACGAGAGGGAACTCCCCACTAGCAACATCATAGGTGAGATCAGCATTGATAACGGTTAGGCACTTTTTTCCAGTGCGTTTATTGTCTATCCAGACGCCTTCATCAACTATTCTTTGACACAAATTTAAATATTGCTTCATGGTTTATATCTTATTTTGAGTATTTTAATGGTCGTAATTATGGGCATGATTTTACAAAACTTTGTAAAGAATAACTATTTAAAGCTATTGATTTTGAAAGTGAACTTTAAAACCATCCTCTACGCTTGAAAAACGCTAGCATACCAACGACCAGACCAAGCATCACCAGCCATATTAAAGGGTAGCCAAACGACCAGCCTAATTCTGGCATGCTCCATGGGCCGGCACTTCGATCAAAGTTCATACCGTATACACCCACAATAAACGTTAGAGGGATAAATATGGTCGAGATAACCGTAAGCACTCGCATCACTTCATTCATTCTAAGGCTCACGTTAGATAGGTAAATATCTAACATGCTCACCGTCATATCGCGATAAGATTCTAATAAATCCATAATTTGTATGGTGTGATCATAACAGTCTCTTAGATATATGAGTGTATCAGCATGAATAAGTTTGTGGTCACCTCGTTGAAGTTGATTAATGACTTCGCGCTGAGGCCAGAGCATGCGTCTTATTAAAATAAGTTCGCGCTTTATCGTGTGTATTTTTCTCAGCGCATCTTTACCGACTGATTCGATAACCTGCTCTTCTAGTTCTTCAAGTTGTATGCTGAAATTTTCTAAAAGCGGGAAGCCTTGATCGATAACGACATCGAGTAGGCTATAGAGTAAAAAATCTGCGCCATGTGAGCGCATTCGACTGCCTTTGTCTAGAAGACGTTTGACAATAGGTTCAAATGGCGTGAAATCACCAACACAAAAACTGATCAGATAATCTTTGCCTAAAAAGAAACTGGTTTGCTGAATATTAACGCTATCGTCTTCGATTGAGGGTAGGTTCATGATGACAAATATTTGGTCATCAAAATATTCAATCTTTGGTCTTTGGCCGGTATTAAGAATATCTTCAAGGACTAAGGAATGTAGAGAAAATGATTTACCAATTTCTTTTAAGGCGGCTTTAGTTGGGTGTCCTTGCACGTGAATCCAGGTAATGGTCTCATTTTCCAAATAGGCGCGGCATTCAGAAGCCTCTATATTTTCTCTCAAAGTAACTTGGTCTTTGTCAAAATCAATTAACCTTATTTGAAGTGGCGATGTGTGGTCACCTTGAACTTCAGTTAATGTTCCTGGTGCCGTACCAGGTGGATGATAGCGTTTTTCAAAAAAGGCCATAGTGTTTCCTTATCCGATTACATAAAGCTTTAGGCGGGCTACATTTTGTAGCGATAGAATAAAGTTTAAATTCACAGAGTAAAAGAGAATATCGCGTTATTGGTAGATGATTGTGTACGAGTGGTTTTTGGCTCGCCTTATGGGTGCTAAACTCCCCATTCATTTTTAAGTCTAGTTGAGAAAACAACATGAAGCGATCCATGATAGTAGCCATGGCCGAAAATAGAGTAATTGGCATTAACAATAATTTGCCGTGGTACCTGCCTAATGATCTGAAGTATTTTAAGCAAGTTACCTTAGGTAAGCCGATTATTATGGGGAGAAAAACTTTTGAGTCTATCGGTAAGCCGCTTCCCGGTAGAACCAATATTATTATTACCCGAAACCCTGATTGGGTAGCAGACGGAGTCAAAGTTGTTCACTCTCTTGATCAAGCTTATAAGCTTGCAGAAGCAGTATGCGATATTGATGGTCAGAATGAATTAATGATTATTGGGGGTGATCAAATCTACCAAAGTAGCTTGCCAGAAGTCGATAGAATTTACCTGACTCAAGTGCATGCCAGTGTTGATGGTGATGCGTGGTTTCCAGAAGTAGATTGGAGTCAATGGAAAGAAATGGGACGAGAGGATTTTAAGGCTGAAGGATCTAATCCTTATAATTATAGTTTTATTGTGTTTGATCGCGTGTAAGCATTTTAAATCAGTTGATTAGTAGGGAATATACTCGATAAGCGTCGGTATATTCCCATATTCTCTAACTTAAAATTAAGCTTAATCTAATAAGCTCAAGTCTCTAACGCCACCTTTGTCAGCACTACTTGCTAGCATCGCATATGCTTTTAGAGCACTTGAGACCTTCCGAGGACGAACTTCGACAGGCTTCCAGGCAAGCTTTCCTTTTGCATCCATTGCCACACGTCTTGATGCTAACTCCTCATCTGAGATGTCAACATTGATCGATCTATTAGGGATATCAATTTTGATGATGTCGCCTGCTTCAATCAGACCAATTGCGCCGCCACCTGCGGCTTCAGGTGATGCGTGACCAATTGATAGGCCAGATGTTCCTCCAGAGAACCGGCCATCTGTAAGTAATGCACATACAGCGCCAAGCCCTTTAGATTTTAGGTAACTCGTTGGGTAGAGCATTTCTTGCATACCCGGGCCACCTTTAGGGCCTTCGTAGCGAATAATAACTACATCACCTGCAACCACTTCATCCTCTAGAATGCCTTTTACTGCCGATTCCTGGCTTTCGAAAATGACAGCCTTGCCAGTAAAAATATGAATAGATTCATCAACGCCTGCTGTTTTAACAACGCAGCCATCTTCCGAAATGTTGCCATAAAGTACAGCCAAACCACCTTCTAAAGAATAGGCGTGCTCAATAGAGCGAATACAGCCACCTTCACGGTCGCCATCTAATGTTGGCCATCTGGTTGCTTGGCTGAACGCTGTTTGGGTTGGAATACCAGCAGGACCAGCTTTGAAAAACTCAGCTACTTCAGGGTCATTGTTTTGCATGATGTCCCATTTCGCTAATGCAGCTTTCATTGTTGGGCTATGAACAGTAGGTGAGTCGCTGTGTAATAGTCCCGCACGATCAAGCTCACCAAGAATGGCCATAACACCGCCGGCACGATGGACATCTTCAACATGATATTTTGGTGAGTTAGGTGCAACTTTACAAAGCTGAGGAATTCTATGGCTTAACTCATTTATATTACTTAAATCAAAATCAAGTTCAGCTTCTTGTGCTGCTGCCAGTAGATGAAGAATGGTATTGGTTGAGCCGCCCATCGCAATATCAAGCATTACCGCATTTTCAAAGGCATTAAAATTAGCAATTGAACGAGGCAATACTGATTCATCATCTTGCTCGTAATAACGCCGAGTAATTTCTACAATTTGATCAGCTGCATTCAGGAAAAGTTTTTCTCTATCTGCGTGAGTAGCAAGCATAGTGCCGTTACCAGGAAGAGAAAGGCCGATTGCCTCAGTTAGACAGTTCATTGAGTTTGCGGTAAACATCCCCGAGCATGAACCACAGGTCGGACAAGCGCTGCGCTCATATTCTGCAACGGTTTCATCATCAGCGGAATCATCAGCCGCAATAACCATTGCATCGACTAGATCTAACTTGTTCTCTGATAGTTTAGTTTTACCCGCTTCCATCGGGCCACCAGAGACAAAAATAACCGGAATATTTAAGCGCAAAGCTGCCATTAACATTCCGGGAGTGATTTTGTCGCAGTTAGAAATACACACTAAGGCATCTGCACAGTGCGCATTGACCATATATTCAACTGAATCCGCAATAAGTTCACGAGATGGCAAACTATAAAGCATTCCGTCATGGCCCATGGCAATACCATCATCAACAGCAATAGTATTAAATTCTTTGGCAACACCACCAGCTTGTTCGATTTGGCGAGCAACTAACTGGCCCATATCTTTTAGGTGGACGTGACCTGGTACAAACTGAGTAAATGAGTTTGCAATCGCAATGATGGGTTTATCAAAATCTTCTGTTGTCATTCCAGTGGCGCGCCAAAGTGCACGCGCACCGGCCATATTGCGTCCATGAGTTGACGTTTTAGAGCGATAAATAGGCATGGTTGGTCTCTTATGAATGTTTGAAATAAGGTTGAGCTAACGTAAAGTTGGACTGAGCATAGCAAAAAATAAACAACTAGGCATTAGTCTAGGCACGCCTTTTTAGCGTATTAACAAGGAACAATTTATTTTGCGACTATGCTTAAGTATGATCTATAAATTTATTTAGCTATCAAGGTCAATTTATTAGTATGAATTTGTCTGTTTTTCCCTTAAACGCCATTATATGCCCGAAGGGGCGAATTGCTTTACGAATTTTTGAAACACGTTATATCGATATGATAAGAGCGTGTTTAAAGCGTGATGAGCCATTCGTGGTGACTTTAATATCACCTCATAAAAATAATGACCAAGCATTTTATACTACGGGAACAGTAGTAAAGCTTGTTGATTTTGGTGAAGCACTACAAAGCGGCATGTTAAATATTATTGTTGAGGGTGTTGCACAAGTTAGTTTGTCTAGTTTATCCAGGCAAGACGATGGCTTGTGGAAAGCAGATATAAC
>CAXBKC010000197.1:0-7338 GCA_963975615.1 uncultured Oleiphilus sp. | reverse complement strand
AGTTGTTTTTTCATTGCTAATGACCCCAATAAATTCTTGACACTGTTCTGATATATATACTGTTAAACCGTCTTTAGTGTAGTCAGTAAGGTATTCTTTTGGAGGTTTTCTAACACCATTTTGAGAAATAAATACCTTTAAATTTACATCAAAGAATGTTCCATCTACCTCCCCGAGGTTGAGTGCGATTGCCTTATGTTGATATTCGGCATCAATAGCAAAAGCTATTATTGGGTAAAGTTTGATATACAAGTCGTCATCACCTTCGATACGCTCATGTACATAGTAAATATTTGGGTTCCCATTAACAATATTCAATGATTGTCTCGCGTTGTTAAAAATATAAATGGTAAGAGGTTAAGCATAATGACTACTAACTAGAATTCATATCTCAAAATTCGAAGTTAACGGAAACGTTAGCCGTAATATGTTGCCTACGTCTATTGAAATGTAAACTCCGGACAAGCTAAACCTCTTCAAATGTAATGATGTTTCCCCAGCCTAATTCCTCTTCTGCTTTTTGCCTTGCATCGGACTCTGTATACGCCGATACATAAACTGTATTTCCATGCTGATCTATTGCTTTATAAGTTTTCATAAATATTTATACTCGTATAGTTATTTCAGCGTATCACTTAGAAAATTTAGCTATTTTGTAAAAATAGCTAAAATGTATTTCGAAAATGATTTTATATTCCGAAGCGACAATTTTAATCGCCAGAAAGCGTGTACTGGCAAATATTTATTGGTGATTACTGAATCTCCTGGCAAGTTTAGGCTGCATTAAAATGGGTCTGCTAAACTTGAAGTAAATGGATAAGTTACAGTATTAAGATTTACTAATTGAAGAAGGATAGTATGAGCGACGAAGCTTTATATTTACAAGCTACTGAAGAAGTAGAGTCTAATGCTAGAAATTCAGGCCTTTGGGCAAAATCGATTGCATTAGCAGAAGGAGATGTGAATAAAGCAAAATATAAATATATTAAATTAAGGGTTGCGCAACTTAATCTAATCGATATCAAGCCTAACAGATTGGCCAAAAAAGAAGATTTATCTTTTCCTTTTGATTTATTTAATAACTTGACTCAAGAGCAAATACTTCAAACTATCGATCAACCGTTTTCAAATAGGTTTGGAAGTGATTTTTCGATTAAAAGTTCAAAATTACTTGAAGATAAAGGGAGAAAATTACTTGCAATACATCTTGGCTATATAGCCCCATCAACAATAGATGAGCATTCTTTCGCAGAATTTATATCTGGTAACAAACCCGCTACCACTACTACTGAAACAACGTGGGAAAAGTATATTTATTTGGCAACAAAAAAACCTTTAATAATGTTGAGTTGCCGTGGTTCAGGTCGTGGTGGAATGGTATTTGATGAAGGTAACGAGGAGGTTGATCTATTTTATGAAAATGGTAGAGATTGAAAGTGATATGAATAGCAAGTTAAAAGGTGATTGAGAGCACTCTTAAAGCATCGATTACTGAGTCGTAGTGGCAAGTCCATAATTCTCTAGTCACTTAATAACTTTTCAGAATTACTAACGTTTCATTCAAATTAAAAGTTGTCGCTTAGAGGTATTTACTCTTAGTTTTCTGAATATCTAAGTTACGACGCTAATAACCTCATAACTGAGGTTTTGAAAACCTAGAGAAAGGTAGTGCTTTTGCTCAAAATCCAGCATTAACTCAAGCTTCAAACTGGCTGTTTTATCCCTATCTAGACCAAGCACATGAATGGCGACTTTGTATATGGACTCCTCAGTTCTAGCAAGTATTACCAATATCAAATTAAGACGCGTACGTATATTCGGCTTTTCTTTGGAGAAGCTATCTCCTAGCCCTAAATGTATGCGCACCTTAATTCCTGTATGCGGACGCGGTATTTATTAACCCAAAGCTGCGCAGGTTTTATCAAGGTGGATATCTTTATCTGATCCGGTTTGCTTGCTGAACTCTAAAAACTTATTTCTCTAGTGTACTTATAATCACTAATTTAAGCTGTCATAGCTTCTGTTAAAACCTCTTTCTGATATGAGTTACCTGTTGTTAGCAAGGCCCAAGCAGTGCGTACATTTTTATTTGCTAACGCGACAGCTGCACGACCATATCCTGCTCGTTGAATTAAGGCTAAGATCCATTTATCTTTTAAAGACTTAGGTTCTTTAATTTTATGGACGTAAGCTCTAGCCCCCTGAATGAGGACCGACCTTAACCGCTTGTTTGCGACAACTTTACTAATGCCAATCATTTTGGCCTTGCCGCCACTACTATGTTGTTTTGGAGTTAAACCGATATACGCTGAAAACTCACGACCATTTTTAAATGCTTCTCCCGATCCTAGCGTTGAAAATAGCAGAACGGCACTGATAGGCCCTACGCCCTCTAAGTCCATTAAACTTTTACATGCTAGATTTTGTTTAACTAAAGATTCAATCTGCGCATCTAAAAATTCTATGTCTGACTTAAGATTACAAAGGCGTTGATATAGAAGGTTTAATGTAGGGCGATACATATCTGGTAACTCATTCTCGCCATCTTCTAATGCTAATGGAATGGCCTTATACAGAGCGCTAAACCCTTGGGGAATAATAACCCCAAATTCCATTAGTAAACCTCGAATGTGATTTGATAGTGCAACGCGATCATGTATTAACAGCTGCCTTGAACGTTGAACCGATTGCATACCTTGTTGTTCAATTTCTTTTAAAGGAGCTTCTTTGATATTAGGTCTATTGGCAGATTCAGCGACAGCTAGCGCATCATTTTTGTCAGTCTTATGCCCTTGTCTAAATGACGCTACGGTCTTAGCTGGAAGTATCTTGATGTGATGGCCATACTTTCTAGCTGTTCGCGCCCAATGATGAGCAGAGCCACATGCTTCAAATGCAACAAGACTAGGTTTTTGATTAGCTAGAAAAGAAGCAAACTTTGCTCGTGATAATTCTTTATTTTGTAACTCTTTATTTGAAGGTGAGAGAACTGAAACCTGGATTACGTTCTTCGCTAGATCTACACCGATAGTATTAATTTTTTTCATGTTTGGATCCCTCAGTTTGGTTGCGATCATCACCCTAAATCTAGTTCGATAGGGTTGAGGAGTCCATACATTGCGGACTTTAAAGCCTTAATGGTTTTGTCAGCCTAAGTCGCGAATCATATCCAAAACTGTAAGATGGTTCGAGCCGATACAGATCAGATCTACTTAAGTTTCTTCTAGACGTTTAAGTAGGCGATAGAAGTTACTTCGGTTTACGCCCATTTCTCTTGCCGCTGCTGCTTGATTGCCATTGTGTTTGCTCAGGATTTTTTCAATAAACTGACGTTGAAATTCCTCTGTCGCATTTTTAAGGTTGCCATTTGCTTGCAGGTGTAATTGGCCGAGCTCTTTATCTTGGCGTAAAAATATTTCAGTTTGTGCGTTAGCTGGATTGCTCAGGTTGGGTTTTATGTCGAGATGATAATAATCAATCACGATGGATCGTTTGTTTCTTCCTTGTTCGGCGATTGCTTTTAATGCAGCTCGGCTTAACGTGTGTTCAAGTTCTCTTACATTTCCAGGCCAGTCATATGTCATTAAAAGATGCTTGGCTTCTGCTGTGATGCGTAAGCCTTCAACACCTAAACGCTTTTGGTTAACCTCTAATAAATAACCGCTGAGTAGTAAAATATCCTTATCTCTCTCGCGAAGAGGAGGGACATCGATTGGGTAAACGCTTAAACGGTGGAATAAATCTGCTCTAAAACGCCCTTGGCTTACTTCTTCTTGAAGAACACGGTTGGTGGCTGCAACGATCCTGACGTTTACGTGTATTAATTTATCGGATCCGACTCTCTGAATTTCACCACTTTGTAGTGCACGAAGTAATTTTGGTTGAATGGATAAAGGTAGTTCACCTATCTCATCTAAAAATAAGGTGCCTTCATCGGCGACTTCAAATTTACCTGCTCTATCAGATGTCGCGCCTGAGAATGCTCCTTTTACGTGCCCAAATAATTCGCTTTCAGCAATATTTTCAGGAAGCGCTGCGCAGTTGATATAAATTAAGGGGCCAGAAGCTCGAGGCGATAAAGAATGTACTCGTCGTGCGACCAGCTCTTTCCCTACACCTGTTTCACCTAAGACCAAAACACTAAGGTGAGATTGGGCAACTATAGAAACTTCTTCTTTAAGTTTTTGAATAGCTGGGCTATTACCAATGATCCGGCCTGGCGATTCAGATGATAGTGTCTGGCTCACCAGTTGGAGATGTGCAGCACTAGTTTCCAGTGTTTCTATGCGTTCTGCCGCTTTAACAGCAGCCTCGGTTAGACGGGTAAATGTTTTCAGTTCTAAGGGGTTTATATCATCAAATGCACCAGGATTTATAGCATCCAGTGTTAACAAGCCCCAAGGTTTACTATCGATAAATAAGGAAATTCCCATACAGTCATGAATATCAGTATTGAATTTTTCATCATCGATTAAGCCATCATAGGGGTCTGGCAACGTAGAGTCGGACTCAAAATGAATAGGTTCTCTAGAGTTGAGTGCTTGCGCAAATCTAGGGTGCTCATTCACAACAAATCGTCGACCCAAGACATCATCACTTAAACCTCTAATAGCCAAGGGTTTCAGCAGGCTTCCATCTAATTTTAGTACGGCAGCAGCATCAAAAGGGAAGATAGTTTGCATACACTCTAAAAGGTGGTTGTAGCGATGCTCATCATCTAAATCCAAAGAGAGCTTTTGGACGATTGTGGTAATAGCATCAAAAAATAATGTGTTTGTAATCATTCGGGTATCCGAGTTGTCATGATGATAGCTATTGTTTGATGTCATTTTGAGTTCCGAGAAGTATAAGGTATGCCCGTTTATGTAGCTAGATTCTCTGAATTTCTTTCTTCAGTTTGATGTTGTCCTTTTGATTAAAGAAGTCAAAATGATACCTTATTTGCGTTGTTTAAATGACATCCATAAATAGAAATATCTAATGTAATTAATTACTTATGGTGTGGCATGGAACTTGTAATAACCTTGTGGGTAGTCCTGCGATTTCGAAGTTTTAGGTTTTTGATGTCCTGTCAAAATCATAAGGCTACGAATTTAAATTGCATTGGCTAGGAATAAGAAAAGGGGCGCTAGTGAAGGTCAGAAATGTCCAAAATGGCGTTATATAGCATTTTATAACAACGGGAGCCGCGACATGGCTGATAACTTTACCAAAGGTATGGCCCGAAATATCTACTATGGGGGGAGTGTATTTTTCTTCTTACTTTTAGTGGGGCTTACTTTTGATACGATGCTCGAGTTACCGAAGCGGGACCATCGAGAGAACATTACAGAGGAAGTTGCAAATGGCAAACATCTCTGGGAAAAAAATAACTGTATTGGCTGTCATAGCTTGATGGGTGAGGGTGCTTATTTTGCGCCTGAGCTTGCCAACGTTTTTGATCGTTACGGTGACGGAGATGAGGCGCAATTTGAAACCTTTCTTCAAAGCTGGATGGCTATTCAGCCATTAAACGTTCCCGGTCGTCGTCAGATGCCTCAGTTCAATCTTACTCAAGAACAAGTGCATGATATTGCTCAATTCTTGATTTGGACTTCGCGCATAGATGACAACGGCTGGCCACCGAATAAACAAGGCTAAGGGAGAGAAAAAATATGAAATATGAATCTCAAAAAGTCGCCCTAAACTACTTTATTTTTGCCATGGTGCTCTTTGCAGGCCAAGCAGTATTTGGTTTGATAATGGGGCTTCAATACATTCTAGGTGATTTTCTAGTCGCCTATATTCCATTTAACGTAGCCCGAATGGTGCATACGAACCTTCTGCTTGTTTGGTTGTTGTTTGGTTTTATGGGTGCAACGTATTACTTAGTGCCTGAAGAATGCCAAACTGAATTGCATAGCCCGCTCCTAGCTAAAATCCTTTTCTGGGTATTTGCTGTCGCAGGTGTTGCGACTATTTTAGGCTACTTAACCGTGCCTTATAGCCGTTTGGCTGATCTGACCATGAATGAGTTGCTGCCAACAATGGGGCGTGAATTTTTGGAACAGCCCACTATTACCAAAATTGGTATTGTCATTGTTTGCTTAGGCTTTGTTTATAACGTCGGTATGACTATTTTGAAAGGTCGTAAGACGGTTGTAAATATGGTCTTACTCTCGGGCCTAATCGGTTTGGCGGTATTCTTCTTATTCTCTTTCTATAATCCGGTTAACTTGGTACTAGATAAATTTTTCTGGTGGTGGGTTGTACATCTATGGGTAGAAGGCGTGTGGGAATTGATTTTAGGTGCGATCTTAGCGTTTACCTTGATCAAAGTAACGGGTGTAGACCGTGAAATTATCGAAAAGTGGTTGTATGTCATTGTTGCACTTGCACTGATCTCAGGACTTATCGGCATGGGGCATCACTACTTCTGGATTGGCCCTGGGGAATACTGGTTGTGGTTGGGTTCTATTTTCTCTGCCCTTGAGCCAATACCTTTTTTCATGATGGTGGTCTTTGCTTTCAAAATGGTACGTGAACGTCGCTTGGAGCACGGTAACCAAATCGCTTTAACCTGGGCTTTGGGTACAACGGTCATGGCTTTCTTGGGTGCAGGTGTTTGGGGTTTCCTTCACACGCTAGCTCCAGTTAACTATTACACGCACGGTTCTCAGCTTACTGCGGCTCATGGTCATTTAGCATTCTTTGGTGCTTACTCGATGATCGTTATGACGATTATGTCGTACTCGGTTCCTATCATGCGCGGTCGTCCTAACGGTAACTGCATGAAGGCTCAGAGACTAGAGCGAGCAGCATTCTGGACTATGTGTATTGCAATGCTCGGTATCACTTTAGCACTTACGGTTGCAGGGATCTGGCAGATTATCTTGCAGCGCCTGCCAGATGATGCCAATGCACTTAGCTTTATGGCGACGCAAGAGCAGTTACACCCTGTGTTCTGGGTTCGTTTAGTCTTTGGTTTGATGTTCACTAGTGGCATTGTAATGTATTTTGCCAGCTTCTTTGTGGGCTCAAAAGAAGGCTTAGTGTTAGAAGCAAAAAACTAAGGTCTTAGTTTAGATAGACCAAAGTGTCGTCACTCAAACTTTTTGGGTGGCGACCTTTAAAGCACGTTTTCAAAAGGAAATGGTTCGATGGAAGAAGTCGTCGGTGAATTTTGGCATCGCTTGGTTACCAAGCACGCATCTACAGAATATGATGATGTGCGTGTTGAGTTGGTCGAACTGCAAAGCCAGTTGGGACCTTTCTATCGTGCTTTAGGTGGCTGTTCTGCAAAAGTTATAGAAGCTGCGGCTCCTCGAAAATTCAATGCAGATCGTAACTTTTTACAAC
>CAXBKC010000196.1:0-7343 GCA_963975615.1 uncultured Oleiphilus sp. | reverse complement strand
AAAGCTTATTAGAGAGCTTAAAACATGATGTTGTTCGTGTTACTAGTCATGTCAGAATTCAAACGCCAGAAGAGTTAGCAGAAATTGAGCAGCAGCGTAAGGAAGAGTTAGAGCGACAACTAGGTTCAGCAAAAACAATTCACGGTGATGTTAATCATTCTGGCGAGGATGGTTCAAAAGAGCCAGCGCGTCAGGCACCAGTAACTCGCGAAGGTAGAAAAGTCGGACGTAATGAGCCGTGCCCTTGTGGTTCTGGTAAAAAATATAAGCAATGTCACGGCGTAGTTAGCTAAGAGGGATGTATGGCAGTAGGGCCTGATTTTTTACCTGAATTTCCAGCTATTGCAGGTATTCGTATTGGCGTTGTGGAGGCGGGTATCAAGAAAGCGAATCGTAAAGATTTGGTGTTGATTGAACTTGCTTCTGGTGGTGTATGTTCAGGTGTATTTACGCAAAATGCATTTTGTGCTGCACCTGTTACCTTATCTAAAAAACATCTAGCTGGCTCAGGCTACGCTAAGAATAGCGCTGCTTATTTGCTTATTAATACTGGCAATGCCAACGCGGGAACAGGGTCTGCTGGAATGCGGGATGCACTCGAAACCTGTCAGACTGTTGCTGACGAGTGTGGCGTGAGTGCCGATCAGATATATTCTTTCTCAACTGGTGTAATAGGTGAAAAGCTTCCGGTTGAAAAAATTACACGTGCAGTGCCATCTTTATATTCCTCTTTGATGGCTGATGCTTGGAGTGATGCTGCTAAAGGCATCATGACGACGGATACACGGCCGAAAGGTTCAAGTCGCCAAGTAGAATATGCCGGCCATACCATTACGGTTAACGGTATTAGTAAAGGTGCGGGCATGATAAGACCAAACATGGCAACCATGCTTTGCTTTATCGGAACTGATGCCAAGCTACCATTAGCTTTGTCGAATGAATTAGTTAGAGAGCTTGCGGATAAGTCCTTTAACAGAGTCACAATCGACGGTGATACATCCACAAACGATGCCTGTATGTTACTTGCAAGTGGCAAAAGTGCAGCGCCTGAAATCGATCCTCAACATTCTGATTATCCTCAATTTAAAGCGGCTTTATCTGAAGTGTTTGTTGAATTAGCGCAGGCAATTGTGCGCGACGGCGAAGGTGCAACCAAGTTTGTAACAGTAGAAGTGAAAGATGCGGCTACTACTGAAGAAGCCCTAGAAGTTGCTTATACCATTGCGCACTCACCTTTAATCAAGACTGCTTTATTTGCGAGCGACCCTAACTGGGGTAGGATTCTTGCCGCTTTAGGTCGATCAAAAATTGAAAACCTAGAACTTGATAAGGTCAATATATACTTGGGCAAGGTTTGTATTGTTGAAGCGGGTGGAAAATGCGACAGCTATACGGAAGAGCAGGGCCAACTAGTAATGAATCAGGAAGAAATAACGATCAGCATTCGCCTCAATCGGGGTGATGTTTCAGAAACAGTTTGGACATGTGATTTTTCACATGACTACGTCACTATAAATGCCGAATACAGAACTTGATGCAAACTTGAAAATACTAAGTACCACTAAGGTGGTACATGTTTGTGTTGCTGTTATCGAGCGTTCACACCCTATCAGTCAAGAAAAACAAATCTTAATTGCCAAGCGTTTAGAGCATGTTCATCAAGGTGGTCTTTGGGAGTTTCCTGGCGGGAAGGTTGAATCAGGTGAAAGTATTATTGATGCTTTGGATAGAGAGTTATTCGAAGAACTTGATATAAGAATTAAGCCTGAAGCCTCATCTAATATGTGTGTTGAAGCGCTAAAGCCACTGATACAAATAAAGCATAACTACCCTGATAAATCAGTATTTTTAGATGTCTGGCGCATCCAGTCTTTTTCAGGTGACCCTAAAGGAAAAGAAGGCCAAGAGGTTCGCTGGGTTAATATCGAAGAGCTTCAAGATTACGCTTTCCCTGAAGCAAATAAGCCAATTCTTAGAGCCTGCCTCCTACCTAGTAGGTATTTCATCACACCTATCTATGCTTCAATATTAGAAGCTGAATATGGCTTAAAACACGCACTAGCTACAAAAGCTGAATTAATTTATTTCAGGCAGCCTCAGCTAAATACAGATGATTACTCTTCATGGCTTGGGCAATTGATAGCTAAGGTTCCTGAGCTTGAATCTAAGTTGGTACATCAGTTCGTAAAAACATTCGGTGTTTATTCAGGCGCAGGCGTACATTTATCTTTTTCCCGTTCAAAGGAATATAATGAACGACCAATTGGAATTGATAAATGGTTTGCGGTGTCTTGTCATGATGAATCTGAGATTTCTGCTGCCATTAAACTTGGCGCAGATTTTATTACCTTATCACCTGTGTTAAAGACCAAGACTCACCCGGATCAATCTGAGATGGGTTGGGTAGAGTTTAAGAGAATTGTTTTAGCCGCGACTACGCCGGTTTATGGCTTAGGCGGTTTATCTGAAGAAGATGAAAGGGAATTGTCAGAGTCTGGCGCGCAGGGATTGGCTGGTATTGGTTTTTGGCAAGAGTAAGTGTGTTTATTTAAGCGAAATTAAAACAGGTAAATTATTGTATGTCTGATACCTTGACGCATATTAATCAAAATGGCGAAGCCCATATGGTTGATGTCGGCTCCAAAGAAATAACACATCGTATAGCTGTTGCAGAAGGTAAGGTGTTTATGAAAGTCGATACCTTGGATATGATTGTTGAAGGTCGTCATAAGAAAGGTGATGTTTTTGCAACATGTCGGATTGCCGGTATCATGGCTTCAAAGCGCTGTTCAGACTTAATCCCTTTATGTCATAGTTTAAATTTGAGTTCGGTTTCAGTCGACATTCATGCTCAAAAAAATATAAACAAAGATGAGCCTTCTTATGTCAAAATTATTAGCACGTGTAAATTAGATGCTAAAACAGGCGTCGAAATGGAAGCATTAACGGCAGTTAGCGTTGCCTGTCTTACGCTTTATGATATGTGTAAGGCAGTTGATAAAGATATGGAAATTGGTGAAATACGCTTGATGGAGAAGTCAGGTGGACGTAGTGGTCATTATGTATATCAATCAGCTAAATAGTTGAAGAGATTAAAATTATGAGTGCAGTAAAAGCGACACCATTGATCGATAAGTTTGGACGCGAAGTCAGTTATGTCCGCATTTCTGTTACTGATCGTTGTGACTTCCGTTGCGTGTATTGCATGGATGAAGAGATGACCTTTGTTTCTCGTTCAGAGGTTTTGAGCTTAGAAGAGATTAAACTCTTATCTGAAGTTTTTGTGGATTTAGGTGTATCAAAGATTCGTTTAACCGGTGGTGAGCCTTTAGTTCGGGCTAATGTTATGTCTTTGTGCGATTCACTAGGGAGCATGCAGGGTTTAAATGAGTTGGTAATGACAACCAATGGCTCCCAGCTAGTTAAGTATGCAAAAGGCTTAAAAGATGCTGGTATTCGTAGGCTGAATATTAGTTTAGATACATTGGAGCCAGAAAAGTTTAAAGAGCTAACACGAACAGGAAGTTTAGACTCGGTACTCGCGGGTATCGATGCTGCAATTGACCAAGACTTTGAGCGAATCAAGTTAAATGCTGTGATTTTGAAAGGCAGAAATGATCATCAGGTTTTGCATTTAATTGAATACGCAATGGCTAAAGGTATCGATATTAGTTTCATCGAAGAGATGCCCTTAGGCTCGATTAGTGAGCATAGTCGTGAAGAAACATTTTGTTCAAATGACGAACTTTTTAAACTGATTTCAGAAAACTATACTTTACAGCCTCTGGATATCAAGGCCAAAACCTCTGGGCCAACAGATGCATACCGAGTTGTTGGTGCGAAGACGCGAATTGGTTTTATTTCCCCTCACTCGCATAACTTCTGTGGTGACTGTAATCGTGTACGAGTGACTGCTGAAGGTAGATTGTTGCTTTGTTTGGGTAATGAGCATTCGGTTGACCTGAGAGCTGTTATGCGCTCAAAACCAGGTAATAAAGAGGTCTTGAGGCAAGCTATTATCAATGCGATGGAGCTAAAGCCGAAACAGCACGAATTTGATCACTCGAATGACCCGCAAATTATTCGATTTATGAATATGACAGGAGGTTAGCTTTCAGCTCGGATAATTCTTGTTCATACATAAGCCACCTGCCGGCAGCTCCTTTATAAAGGCCTTGTCTAACTTGATCTGAGCTAGCCGTTCTAACAACACGTTTATTATTTTGAAACTCTAGGCACGCCTCTTCAAACTCAAGACCACAGAATGAAAGCATTTCTTGTACGTGGTGCTTAAAGTCATCTAATAAATTCTCATATTGTAGGTCTAAAATTTGTCCAGGGGCAACTTGATGCCAATGAGACATTAAGTCTTCATACAGGTTGTAATATTGTCCAAGCTCTTTCAGGTTATATGCGTAGCCATGGTTTGCCATTGGGAAATGATGTTTGAATAGAGATAGACAGGTATCCATTGGGTCTCTTTTGCAATGAATAATCTTTGCTTTCGGAAAGAGGCTTAAAATGACACCAATAAAACGGAAGTTTTGAGGTAGTTTGTCTGTTACATATATAGACTTTGAGCTAGTCTCGTTAGAAATATGTTGATTAACAGATTTATAGTAAGTGCTTGCTATCTTTTTAAGTTCATCATTAGTCAGGTTTGAATGCCATACTAGTTTTTTTTCTTGATCTAATAACATGCCTTCAAGAAAAGGTAATTCACCTCCACCCACGACAGCGTGATGTGCTGATAGTATTTGCTCAATTAAGGTAGTGGACGATCGAGGCATTCCTAATACAAAAATAGGTTGTATTTGGTTTTCAGGGGAGTCTTTAATATCAAGGCTGAGTATATTCTTTGAAGGAAAAAGCTCTTTTAGTTCAGCAAAAAGTTTTTTATCACTTTCGATTGTATAGTTTAATTGGCTCCGCCATGTACTGTTTGCGCTCTTGAAGTATGAGAATGCTGTCTTATAATTTTTAATATCCTCATAGACTTTACCTAGTGCAAACTCTAATTCTGTTTTCTGCTTGAATGATAAGTTTTTATTCTTTAAGCACTTTTCGGCTTTATCAAATTCACTGCATCTTTCTTTATATGTTTTCAGGAGTAATAAGCCACTAAGTGCTTCTGTTGCAGTGGGGTCTACTTCGAATGCTTTCTGAAAAAAGTGTATCGCTTCTTGTTTTTGTCCGGTGGCTCTGTAAGCCCAAGCCAAGTTGTTATACGCATCGGCTGACTTTGGTTTAAGTTTGATCGACGATAGGTAAGCTGGTATGGCTTCATCATAATTATTCTGCTCGATACAATTGGCTCCTAGCAAGTTATAAGCTTCGGCAGAATTAGGGGTGATGATTAGGCACTCTTTTATAACTTTATCGGCATCTTTAAAGTGTCTTGCTTTATGTAGAAGAGCCGCAAGCATATATAGAAGTTCAATATTCTGTGAGCCTAGACTATAGGTTTTGTTAAGAATAATGATGGCTTCTTTATTTTGTTCGTGCTGATGGAGTAACCGGGCTAAGC
The DNA here is from genome assembly GCA_963975615.1 of uncultured Oleiphilus sp. Lineage (GTDB taxonomy): Bacteria > Pseudomonadota > Gammaproteobacteria > Pseudomonadales > Oleiphilaceae > PZPK01. The sequence continues at coordinate 1,816 of CAXBKC010000196.1, read as the reverse complement.
GTAAAGCTAGCGCGTTATTAGCTGGTGCTTCATTAAATGCCTGTAACAGCAACTGAAGTGCTTGTTGCCTTTGGTTTGAATTAATTAGTTGCTCAGCTATCGCTAATGTTTGTTCAGGGCTTAACTTCTGGATTTTATTGGTCATTTGTATTTACTTAATGGTTTTAATGTTTAGTTTTCTAGCTTCACCTAGGTAGATAAATCCAGCAGCTTTTGGGATGTTACGCTGGTAAAAGCGCTCTATAGATTCAATCTCAAAATTAGCTTCTGTTATCATTGTGTCGATTGACCGATTCAAATGGCAACCTCCAGCTAGTTTTTTCCAGCTTGGGGTGATTCTGTTTTGCCATTTTGCAATATTTTGTTCATGGCTAATCCCATGTTCAGCAAAAAATAGTTTCCCATCTGGTTTTAATACCCTGTGCATCTCGGCTAGTGCAGTTTTAGTATCTTGAATTGTACATAGGCAGAATGTAAGAAGAATCGAATCAACGGAGTGGCTGTTCAGCGGTATTTCTTCGCTTGGAAGGTCTAGCCATTTCACCTCGATATTTGTTTTGGCTACATTTTTTGCAGCTTTTTTACGCATGCCAAGTGAAGGTTCAAGCCCCCATATAAACTCTACTTTTTTTTCATTATAGAAAGGCAAGTTAAGGCCAGAGCCCATACCGATTTCCAGAACCTTTCCGTAGCATAGTGGAGCAACTTGTTTGCGAAGGTATCTGATTGGTGGTGAGCCGCAAGCGCAATTAATTACGTGAGGTAAAATGTATTCTTCGTAAATAGACATAGATATGCTCAGAGTTAGAAGTGTATTAGATTCTAGCGCGATTCAATAGATTTATGAAAATGTATGTTGATTCGTTTGGCCTGAAAAAAATGTGATATAATACGCCTCCTCTAATATTCACCTGTTTTTTTGGGTGACTTTGTTGATGCACCTGAGAGATTGCTTAGTGAAAGTTCGTTTTATTGAAACATGTCGTTTGCCAACCCCTTTTGCAGTATTTGATATGCATGGCTTTGAAGAAGTTGAATCCGGTCAGGAGCATGTCGTTCTAACCTTGGGTAATGTTTCAGATGGCCTGCCAGTATTAGCCAGGACCCACTCAGAATGTTTGACGGGTGATTCATTGTTCAGTATGCGCTGCGATTGTGGTTATCAGTTGGAAAGTGCGCTTCAGAGTATTGCTTCTGAAGGTCGGGGCGCATTACTGTATTTGCGTCAAGAAGGCCGAGGTATTGGTTTGCTGAATAAGATCCGTGCCTACAAATTGCAAGATCAAGGTGCCGATACTGTAGAAGCAAATGAGCAGTTAGGTTTTGAAGCCGATCTTCGTGATTATACAATTTGTTATGACATGCTAAAGCATTTAGGTATTGATTCATTAAAGCTGATGACCAATAACCCAAGAAAGGTGGATGCACTTGAGTCAGGTGGTTTGACGGTTGTCGAAAGGGTGCCAATTCAGGTTGGTCGCAACCCTCATAATGAGTCTTATTTGAGTACTAAAGCTGCTAAATTGGGGCACTGGCTTCAAACACATCAAGACGATGATCTGTCGTAATAGCATAAATTTTGTATCTAAGCTATTTCGTTTAACTTGTTACGGATGCTAGTCTCAATTCCTTGGCTGTCTAAGTTGCATTGTTTTAATAGATCAGCATGCTTGCCATGTGGCAAAAAGGCGTCTGGTAGGCCCAGATGCATAATTGATACTCTATTTCCTTTATCGTTAAGATATTCTGATACCGCGCTTCCTGCACCACCTGCAATAACATTTTCTTCCAACGTTACCAGTAGCTCATGAGATTG
>CAXBKC010000195.1:0-7350 GCA_963975615.1 uncultured Oleiphilus sp. | reverse complement strand
CGGCCTCTACCGCCCAGGCACTAACCAAGGCGCCTTCAAGAAACTGGTGCGGCGAGCGCTCCAGGTAATAGCGGTCCTTGAAGGTGCCGGGCTCCCCCTCATCGGCGTTGATGGCGCAGTAGCGGGGCCCGGCCTCCTGGCGCACGAAAGACCACTTTTTAAAGGTCGGAAAACCCGCACCGCCCAGGCCGCGCAGATTGGCCTGCTGCATGGCTTCCATCAGCGCTTCTACCGTGACATCGCCGTTGTGGCAGGCTTGGAGCAGCGCAAAACCGCCCTCACGGCGATAGTCATCAAGCCGCTGCCAGTCGATGGGGTCGGGGTGAAAGTGCGCCGCCTGGATCACTGAGGCGATGCGTTCTTGGGTGGCGAACAGCACATGATGATGCCCCACCTCGGCTACCGGTGCCGTGTCGCAGCGTCCCATGCAGGGCGCCCGCAGCACCCGTACCTGCTCGATATCCACGTTCGCGTCCAGCTGTGCCTTAAGCGCCTCGGCACCGGCCAATTGGCAGGTAAGGGAGTCGCAGACGCGGATAGTCACCGCGGGCGGCGGCAGTTGGTCGTCGTGAACGACATCGAAGTGGGCGTAGAAAGTGGCGGTCTCGTAGACGGCGGCCATGGGCAGGTTCATGTAGGCCGCCAGGGCGCGCAGTTCCGCCAGCAGCAGATGGCCCCGGGTGTCCTGAATGACATGCAGGTGTTCAATCAGAAGGTCGCGGCGGCGCAGCGTGGCGTCCTGGCGTTCGTCGCCCAGCAGCTCACGCAACCCTTCAAGAAAACTGGGATCGAGATCACGGCCGCGGGGCTTGCCGCGGAAGCGACCAGGACTAGATGGTAATAAGGACATTAAATTGTCCAAAATGAACTGGTAAAAGAAAAAGACCAGCCAAAGTGACTGGTCTCATCGGTATAAAAGATCAGGTAAACATATCGGGCTGGGTTGCCACCAAGTGGTCATATATGGGCTGGAAATGCAACCAACCAATATAATCGCTTCCAACGTGTTCGCGGCTGTACCGAGCCTTGTCTTCAGGAACCAAAGTTGGCTTGATACCAGAGGCTTCAATGAGAAGCTGTTGTTGGCAGCAGCGCTCTAGAGCGATAAACCAAAAAGCAGCATCATCAATACTGTGGCGGCTTGCAGTCAGAAGTCCGTGATTTTGATGGATAGCTGCCCGAACACCTTTGAAAGCATTTGCTACCTTGTTACCAGACTGTTTTTCAACTGCCACCTTGCCACCTTCTTCACGAATCACGACATGGTTCTCAAAGAAAGCAGCAGCATCTTGCGTAATCGGTTCAATTTCACGGCCTGTAGCTGACCAAGCTGTCCCATATATAGTGTGGGCATGGCACATGGCCAAAATATCTGGGTGCTCGTGATGAACGGCGGCGTGCAGAACAAACCCAGCCCGGTTGAGGGCATGACTACCTTCAACAACCTTTCCATCGTGGTTAACAAGAATAAGATTTGAAAGCTTTACCTGAGAAAAATGAACCGCCATTGGATTGGTCCAATAAAGTTCAGGATGTTCAGGATCCCTGATGGTGAGATGACCTGCAAAGCCATAGTCATAAGAATGATCAGCAAATGCACGACACGCTGCTACCAAGTGTTTTTTTATATATTCTCTTTCTTCTGCGTAGTCTTTGAAATCCGGGATTTCAGGAAAAATTAAGTTTTCCTGCTCGGGCTGATATATAGAGAAGTTTTTATTAGAAATATTCATTGTACACCTCATTAGTATTTGCAATCTGAGCTTACAAAAGCATGCTAAAAGAGTCAATAAAAGGGAGTAATAACATATATAACAACCTGTAATAAACCACTTAAATAAAATACTTAAATAAAATACTTAATCATCTAAGAAATTATTTAAAATACAGTAAGCAATCCGGGAAATATAATAAAGAAAGAAAGCAAAACGACATAAAAAGCAAAATACGGCAGAGACGCTCGCACTACTTCCTCAAGCTTTCTATCCGTTAGGTTTGTAGCAATAAATAAGTTCAATCCTACAGGGGGTGTAATCTGCCCGACGGCAACTGCTATCACCATGAAAACACCAAAAAACATTGGATCTATACCTGCAAAATTTATCACAGGCATAAGTGTTGGTGTTAACAATACCACTGCAGCAACATTATCTAGAAATGTTCCAAGAACCAACAACAAACCCAAAAGCAAAAACATAATAACAATAGGGTTATCTGACAAATCAATTATAAAAAGCGCCAGCGTTCTAGGTACGTTTTCAGAGGCAAGTACGTAAGTAAAAACACTAGCACTTCCAATCAGGAAAAGGATGACAGATGTAGTTTTTATTGTTTTCTTGCTAATTTCAAGCATCATGGTAAAGGTTAGATTGCGGTAAAAGAAAATACCAACTAAGAGTCCATACGCACAAGCGACAGCAGCTGATTCAGTAGGTGTAAATATACCAGCGTAGATACCCCCTAATATTATTATTGGCATAGCCAGAGCCACAGCACTGCTTTTTATAACCTTCATGGACTCACTAAAATCGAGGGGCTGCTCACCGCCATAACCTCTTCTGCAAGAAATTACGTAATTTATAATCATAATCCCTGCCGCAATAATGATTGCAGGCACAATACCATTAAGGAACAAACCACCAATTGATACGCCTGCACTAACACCAAACAACACCATAGTGATACTTGGAGGGACAATTAAACCTAGGACACCTGAAGACGATACAACAGCCGCAGAAAAAGCCTGGTCATACCCCTTTTTCTGCATTGATGGAATCATCACTGAACCAATTGCAGCAGTAGTAGCGTTAGCAGACCCTGATATTGCACCAAAGACTGCGGAAGAACCTGTTGTAACAAGGGATAAGCCCCCCCTGTAACGCCCAAGAAAGATTGAAGCTAATGCTATTAATTTATCAGATATCTTAATAGCCGTCATCAAATAACCGGCAAAAAGAAAAAGGGGTATTGCCATTAAAGCAAAGACATCAAGGCCAGTAAAAACACGCTGAACAACAATCAAAAGGGGAACGTGTGAAAAAAAATAAATTGCTGCGGTTGAAGATATTAAAAGTGCAAAGGCTATTGGAGTGCCTATTATAATCAAAACAAAGAAGACTATAAACAAGGTGATAATCATAATATTTTCTCCTTACGCCCAATTTTTACTAAATGCTGTATCTGAAAATAGAACATAAGAACCCCGGCGACAGGAAATGCCATAAAAATCCAACCTCTTGGTATTTGAAGGGAAGGAGTCGTCTGAGTCATACTTCTAGTCGCCAGCTCCCACCCGTAAATAATAAATATTAACGAAGTGACAATAATGCTTAATGAGATAACTAGATCACTTATTATTTTCAATAACTCACTTAACTTATCTTGAAAATATTCAATGCTAAGGTGGGTTTTATCATAGACACATACACTTGCTCCAAGCAGCACTAAGAAAAAGAGAATATATCTAGCCGCCTCTTCAGACCCAGAAATTGATGAACCTACAAAATACCTCAAAACAACTTGCATAAAAACGATAAAAAGCATCACCAAAAATAGAATCATGGTGAAATAATGGAGAAGTGAAACCAGGTTTTGGGTTAAGCGTTTCATATTATCAGGCTCATATATAATAATGCTGAGTCCGAAAACTCAGCATACTTCGCATGGCATGAATCACATGTTTGTGATCTTGTCGATGATGTCTGCATTGTATTTACCGCGATATTGCTCAATTACAGATGCAGTCGCTTCAATAAATGGTGCTGGGTCGACATCATTAATTTCCATACCATAGCCAGCAATTTCTTCCCATTGCTGATCTTCTTCTTCTAAAACCATTGAAGTATGAACAGCAGCTAACTCGCGACCTGTCTCAAGAATTACATTCTGATGTTCTTCACTAAGACTTTCAAGCAGGTTTTTATTAATTAAAACAGGAGAGGATAGATATATGTGGCCAGTGCGTGAAACATAATCCTGAACCTCATAGAACTTTTGAGTAAGAATATGAGCTGGTGGATTTTCTTGGCCGTCAACTACTCCAAGTTGGAGAGCAGAGTAAAGTTCACCAAAAGAAATTGGCGTAGGGTTAGCACCAAGAGCCTCAAAAGTACTCACAAATACCGGCCCTTCCGGCACACGAAGCTTCATTCCCTCAATGTCTTCGGGAGTTTCAATTGGATTTCTAGAGTTAGTAATGTGCCTAAAGCCATTTTCCCACCAGCCAACAACTACGGCTCCTTGCTCTTCAACCATCGTTGAAAGATCTTGACCAACCTCGCCATCTAGCGCGGTGCGCACATGGTCTGAATCCCTGAAAATAAAAGGAAGGTTGATTATACCTACGTCTGGTACAAAGTTAGAGAGCACTGCATCAGATGTAAGCACCATATCATTTGTGCCTAACAGGGTTCCTTCGACTAACTGCGTCTGATTGCCAAGCTGGTCGGAGGGATATACCTCTATAGAGATCTCCCCGTCAGTCCTTTCTGAAACAAGCTCTGCGTATTGCTCAGAAATGGCTTGAAAATGGTGGTTAGCAGCGCCAGTGTGGCCAAGTCTAATAACTTGCTCAGCATAGCTGGTTGTACTACTAGCAGTAGCGGCGAGGATAATGCCAGAAACGATTAGTTTTTTTGTAAACTTCATAGCGTAAACTCCTTATAGTATTTATATTGCTACACCTGCAAGTTAAAACGGGCAGATATTAATGTCAACGGTGATAGAGAATAACAGTTATAACGCGTTGTTATAAGGAGAGCCTAAAGTTTGCCAGGGATTTGAACTTAGTTCTTCATACATATAGTCAACGAAAACTCGTATCCTTGGTATCAGCTCTCTTTCAGGTAGAAACACAGCGTATATCCCGCCATCATTTTTGATGTTATAGTCAGTCAATACCTCTTCAATAAGACCATTTTTTATGGCTGGTAATGCGACGTGTTCAGCCATTCTCATTATTCCAACGCCTTGATAACACATATTCATTAATGCCAGTCCATTTGAACTTTTTATTTTTCCCTTAATAGCCACTTCTTTAGAAATATTACCAACGATAAATGGCCATCTGTTGAGGTGCTCTCTTCCCCCACTCCACATCAGGCAGTTATGCTGTTTAAGTTCCTCTGGAACGTTAGGCTGAGTGTATTTTTCTAAGTATGAAGGGGATGCAACTACAACTCTATTCAGATCGCAAAGCCTTTTAGATATTAATGAAGAGTCTGGAAGTTTACCCATACGGATTGCTATATCTGCGCTACCATCAAGTAAGCTTTCATTCCTGTCAGTGAGTGATAAATTAATCTGAATGTCCGGGTACTTTTCAATAAAATCAGGAATTAGCCTAGATACTTGGTCAATACCAAATGCAATGGGAGCTGATACTCTTAGCTCTCCAGAGGGCGCATCCATTTTTTTAGAGTCATAGGCCCATTGATCTACCTTATCTAACTCAGTAATTATTTTGTTGGCAAACGCTAAAAACTCCTTACCTTCAGAAGTTATTTTTTGCTGCCTAGTAGTTCGATGCACTAGGGTAAGGCCAACTCTTCTTTCCAAATTTGTAATGGCTTTACTAATGTAAGGCTGGCTAACGGAAAAATGATGAGCTGCGGCAGTAAAGCTCCCCAGGTCAACTACCGCTTTAAAAACCTTCATCTCATCAAGTCTTTCATCCTTCATTTTTATCTCCTATTATCAAATATAATATTTGATATACTGTATAGCCTAAAATTTTAAATATACCCATATTAGAAGAGTTATAGAAAATAATGAAAATATTGTTGAGACTAATATCCCGCGTGATATTCTCAAAAGGTTTTCTCCATATAAAATAGCAACCATATAAGGTCCGGTCCCAATAGGTAACATGCTTAGCAAAACAGCAATTAATACGAATGTTGTAGATAATTCAAAAATATATGTTCCAATGACAGCAGTAATGACAGGATGAATAATGCTCTTTGTTATGACCATATCTAATGAAGTCACAGTGCCATTCCGGCTGTTTGCATGGAGAAACAACCCAATTGATAATAGTGCAAAAACGATTGAAGCATCACCTAGCATTTTTAATACATAATGCAGTGGTTCACTTAATGTAAAGTTCATATACGAAAAAAGCAAAGCGAGCACTGGCGCAAGTACTATTGGATTTTTAAAAACCTTAAGCACACTGAACAATAAAGAGCCACCTTTATTTTCACTAGCTTTAAAAACTTCAACAATAAGCAAGGTTGTTAAGAGAAAAAAACATGCAGTTATTACTGTAGCAATAATTGCAAGTATTGCTCCGTCATCTCCGAACATCAGCAAACAAAGAGGGATTCCCATAAATCCGGTATTAGAATATGACGCACCGAACGCTTCAAGCGTGGATTTTACAGTACTATCGCCTAACCACCTTCTATATAGTAAAAAACCAACGAAAACAATTAACGTACTAGATATAAAAAGGAGCATGAAATCATAGTATTCTGAGAGCACAACCTCAGCATCGATTATTAAAACAAACAAAAGTGATGGGAGGCCAATATATACAACATAATTATTTATTTCACTTGCAGCAGATTTTCCGAAGATTCCAGCAAGGCTAGACACATAACCAATAGCTATCATTAGAAAAATTGGAAGTGCAATAGGTATAACCTCATACATACCTTGCGCCCTTTTTCCAAATTACTCTCTTTAACATTAAAAAACACCACCTTCATTTAAAACAACTTGTAATGATAAGGGGCTCTTACATAAACCAGTAAGCAATGCATCCGGTGAAATGTAAAATCTCTTTCTTGCTTCAACATATGCATCATTTAAACAATATCCACTTCTTACACAACGCTCTATACTATCGATCACGTTGATAGCCAAAATATGATTAATTTCTTCGAGTTTCGATTGCTGTATTCCAACTAGCTGTTCGTGAAAATTCTCTTCCCAAAAATTTAAAATATCTTTTTTAAAATAATCAATATTCATGTTCAAGCCATAAGTGATAGTGACATTGATATAAAAAACGGCTCAACCAGGCTTTCGGCTCTGAGTAATTTTCAAGATATCACATTAATCTACAAAATCTTGGACAATTCTGAGATAGTACGCGTTAATTACACAACTGAGCTCGGGTGACTGACCACTTGTGACCCGTCACTTAATGGGTAAGATATTGCCTTTGGTTATTGAGAATGCCGTGCCGGGTAATTAATCAAATAGGACACTACACTCAAAGGCAACTTTACTACCTTGTCAGCATAACTGATTTTCTCATCTGAAAAAATTAAACATTGGTAACACCTGGTACATAAGTCCGTCTTTCGAGCAGACCCAGCAAGCTCGCTACGGTAGATGTCAGCA
>CAXBKC010000194.1:0-7352 GCA_963975615.1 uncultured Oleiphilus sp. | reverse complement strand
TAATGAGTTTATTTCTAAAGAAACATTATCTAAGAGACCAAGCTCTTTCCAGATTCTAGCTGTCATTATAATTAATTCAGCATCAATATCTGGGCCTTTAAAACCAAAACACTCAACACCTATTTGATGAAACTGTCGATAACGACCTTTTTGAGGCCGTTCATGACGAAACATCGGACCGGCATACCAAAGACGCTGAGTCTGATTAAAAAGTAAACCATGTTGCTCCGCAGCTCTAACACAGCATGCCGTACCTTCTGGTCTAAGCGTTAAAGAATCACCATTTCTATCGTTAAAGGTATACATTTCCTTTTCAACGATATCGGTAACTTCTCCGATGGAGCGTTTAAATAATTCTGTTTGTTCAACAATAGGCATGCGAATTTCTTGATAGCCATATTGCGCTAGAACCTTCTTAACTTTACCTTCAAAGTATTGCCAAACGGGAGATTGCTCAGGTAGAAGATCGTTCATCCCTCTAATAGCTTGAATTTTGGCCAAGATTTAATCCTTACTTTTCATGAATACATCGAGGTATTCTTTTTAATCTGTTAGTAAACCGAAAACTTATTAGGATTTCGCTATAAGCTTTTCGTTCTCTATGTCTTTTAAGCGTACTTTTTCTCTAATCGTTTTTTCTAATGAATCAACTAGATTTTCATTCACTAATTTATGATCAGGCTTACCGTCGATATATAATAAGTTCTTTGGTGTGCCTCCGGTTAAGCCAACATCTACTTCTTTAGCTTCACCCGGGCCGTTCACAATACAGCCAATAATGGCGACATCGATAGCTGTTGTCACATCTTCTAATCTGGTTTCGAGCTCATTCATTGTTTGGACAACATCAAAGTTTTGACGTGAACAGCTAGGGCAAGCAATGAAATTAATGCCCTTGGCGCGCAATCTTAAACTTTTAAGAATATCAAAACCTACTTTTATCTCTTGAATCGGATCTGCAGCTAGAGATACGCGAATGGTATCGCCAATGCCATCCATTAAAAGCATGCCTAAGCCAACAGCCGATTTAACTGCGCCAGAACGGAACCCACCAGCTTCTGTAATACCTAAATGTAAAGGCTGGTCTATAAGACCGGCAATACTACGATATGCGGCAACCGTCATAAAAACATCCGATGCTTTTAAGCTAACTTTGAAGTTATTGAAATTATGACGCTGTAGAATTTCAACATGGCGCATTGCAGACTCGACCAAGGCATCTGGAGTCGGTTCGCCATATTTCTTTTGAAGATCTTTTTCTAATGAGCCTGCATTGACGCCAATTCGGATTGGAATATTTTTATCTCTTGCAGATTCAATAACCGCTCTGATGCGATCTTCTTTACCAATATTACCGGGGTTTATTCGCAGGCAATCAACGCCGTACTCGGCCACTTTTAAGGCTATTTTATAATCAAAATGAATATCTGCGACCAATGGAATAGTGGTTTGTTGCTTAATAAGTTTAAATGCTTCGGCTGCTTCCATCGAAGGTACAGACACTCTGACGATATCTGCCCCTGTATCTTGAAGCGCTTTGATTTGCGCGACAGTCGCTGCAACATCGCAGGTTTCAGTATTCGTCATACTTTGGACAGCAATTGGCGCATCACCGCCGACAGGAACATTGCCTACCCAAATCTGCTTAGATTTTCTGCGTATAATTGGTGATTCAAACTTCATAATAAAAACTTAACCTTGATTGACAGAGACAGAAGGTTTTAGGGTTAATTCAGCACGACCATTTCGAGAAGTATAAGGTTTTAAATTAACTAATTTTTCCTCAAAAAATAAAGACACTTTTGAGGCGTCACCGATTACGACATGAAAAGGTGCAGAACCTTGAAAGCTGACTTCATCATCAGTTTTTTTAAGGCCTGCAATTACATTTTTACCTGTAATATCCGTAACTTTAAACCAGCAATCACCTGTGAATGTGGCCTTTATTGAGCTTAACATTGCTATGCCTTCAGAGCTATTGCCTGACAAATCAGCACTATCAAGCCTAACAGGGTCAGCCGAAGTATCTAAAGCTATGTCTTCTTCAGGTATCTCATCCAAGCCTTCTTTTATAGCTAGGTTGAATGGTTCTTCTGAAATATCAGGTGTTGGTTCTGAATCATCAGTTAACTCTGTTTGTGGCGATTCATCAGCAAGATTTGAAGGCGTTCTGGAGACCGTAACTTCTGGCTGAACTGTCGCACCTACATCTGTCGTTAATTCCTTGTGCTCATTGTCATTTGTGGTATCGGAAATACCAAAACCTTGGCTTGACATTTGATACACAAACGCGATCAACAATGAAAACACACAAAAAACTAAAACAGTAATGATCATCCTTTTTCGCTGTCTAGATTGTATTTTTTTACTAGCCAATAGTTCTACTTGTTCAGCTTTTTTATTACGGGCAAAAAGTTGTTTTTCAAGAACGTCCATCATGCGAGCTTCGTGTAAATTGACTAAGCGGCAGTAAGTTCTGAAATATCCTTTAAGAAAAACATCACTTGAAAATTCATCATAATTCTCTTCTTCAATCGCGCTGACTACCGCCGGACGAAGGTGCAGTTCATGCGCAACTTGCTCTAAGCTTAATGACATCTCTTCACGAGCTGACTTTAATATTAAACCAAGCTGTGAAGGCATTTCAGCTGATGAATCTGACATTAATGTACACCACTTTTATTTATCTGCATTTGATTTGTTTTACCAGAATCTAACAAGGTATGTGCAGCAGCATTTTCTTCTGAATCTGGGTACATTTCATTTAAAAGGTAACTTAAGCCTAATGCTTGGTCGCGGCTATCGAAGTAATTAGCGATTCGTATACCCTGCCATAAACTTTGCGCCGTATGACGCATACCTTTTTCACGAATTAATCGTACCAGCCTATTATAATAATGTTGAGACTTATCAAAACTGCCGTTTAATATAAACAGTTCGGTTATTCCAGATAAAGCTATTCCATTAACACGGTCGAGTTGTAGTGACTTTTGATAAGCGTCTATAGCACCTTTATTATTACCTAATTGAATTTGGCATAACGCAATGTTTGAAAAAATCTGGGTACGGCCTTCGTAACGTGTATCTTTTGCTGCAGTCTCAAATTGCTGTAAAGCTTCCTGATATCGATGCTGAGCGAATAGATACGCTCCAAAATAACTTCTTCCTGGTGTATAGTTTGGATCAGCATCCAATGCCTTTTTAAACAAGCCTTCGGCTTTTTCGTTTTCACCTTCTTGGTGATAAATTAAGCCCATAGAGGCATTTGCAGATGCATCAATTGGATTTATTTCCAGCGCACGCGATAAATGTTTACGAGCACGGTGAAGTTCATTTCGTTTAATATATTCTAAACCCAGCTGAACATACCGCTCAACAGCGACTTCAGGGTCGGCTTTGTCTGTTAAAGAGCTATTCGATTTAGTGACACAGGCACTCATAAGCAAACTCAAAACAACAATAATTACGAGTTGAACCTTATGGATCTTAGAACCTTTTTTTGCATTATCTTTATACATATTTCTTAATAATCTTTATGATTAAATTTAATTGAGAATATTTGAAGTTAGTTTTTAAGCTTGCTTTAAATCGATGTATCGCGCGCTTCTTCGTGTTCTATCTTCTACTTGGCCAACTAACTGTCCACAAGCAGCGTCTATATCATCACCTCGTGTCGTTCTTACAGTAGTAATATAGCCACCCGCTATAAGCCAGTCTTGAAAACACCTTACTTCAGTATTTGAAGGTTTTTTATAACCCGATCCAGGGAAGGGATTAAATGGTATTAGGTTTATTTTACAAGGAACATCTTTTAACAGTTCAATTAACTGCTCAGCATGAATTTTTCTATCGTTAACACCTGCCATTAGGGTGTATTCGATTGTTGCTTTACGCTTGTCAGATAACTGACTTAAATAGTTCTTTAACGATTCCAATAACATTTTTATCGGATATTTCTTATTAACGGGAACTAATTGATTTCTTAGCTCATCATTTGGCGCATGTAAAGAAATTGCAATTGAGGCATCGGTATATTCAGCCATTCGGTCTATTGCCGGAACAACACCAGCAGTACTGATGGTTAGTCGTTTTTTGGAAATACTGTATGCAAAGTCGTCCATCATGATATTGATAGCGTCCATTACATTATCAAAGTTCAATAATGGCTCGCCCATACCCATAAAGACGACATTAGTGACGGGTCTTTCCTTAGTTCTGTCAAGGCCTTCAAAAGATGCAATTGCATTCCAAATTTGCCCGACAATTTCTTCGGTACTCAGGTTGCGATTAAAGCCCTGCTTACCTGTTGAACAAAAACTACAATCTAATGCGCAGCCTATTTGAGAGGAAATACATAAAGTCCCTCTTCCGCCTTCTGGAATTAAAACAGTTTCTATACTGCTTCCACCCGGCATTTTCATTACCCACTTACGCGTTCCGTCAGTCGATATGTTTTGTACTATAACTTCAGGCCCTTGCACGATAGCAATTTCTTTCATTTTCTCACGAAGTGCTTTACTGATATTGGTCATGTCATCAAACTCATGAACACCAAATTGATGTATCCACTGCATGACTTGCTTTGCTCTAAATGGTTTTTCACCCATTTCTGCGAAAAAATCGATCATTTTCTGGCGTGTTAAGCCAAGGAGATTGATTTTTTTTGTCTCTGTCACTTCAGTTGTCATGAAACGTTTAATCCGTAATGAACCAATATTAGTGTGCGATGAATCGTCAAATAAAAACTATTTCAAGGCCTATGTTAAAACGACAAAAAGCAGGAGTCTTTTGTTAGGTAGTTACCTAGTCAAAAAACAACCTGCTTACAATAAGACTCAGCTCATCTTATGCGCGAGAGCAAATCTCATCGTCTGAGAAAAAGTATGCAACTTCACGTGCTGCTGATTCAGGAGAATCGGAACCGTGAACGGCATTTGCATCAATTGACTCAGCAAAATCTGCACGAATTGTACCAGCTGCAGCTTCTTTAGGGTTAGTTGCGCCCATAAGATCACGATGCTTGGCAATTGCGCCTTCACCTTCAAGAACCTGAACAATAACAGGGCCCGAAGTCATAAACTTAACTAGATCACCAAAGAAAGGACGTTCTTTATGCTCAGCATAAAAACCTTCTGCCTTTTCAGTGCTTAATTGCTGCATTTTAGCTGCAACAATTGTTAAACCGTTTGATTCAAAACGACTATAAATTTTACCGATAACATTTTTTGCAACTGCATCAGGTTTAATGATCGAAAGAGCGCGTTCTACTGCCATGATTGGCCTCCAAATTAAGTATAAACAACATTAGAAATTTTGAGGCGAAATTATACAGGGCAATGCATAAAAAAGACACTCAACTAATTCCGCATTAAAGAAGTTTAAATAAGATGAGTTAGCTAGCTAACTTATTTAAAACATCAACAAGGCTATCTGCAGCGAAAATCACTTCTTCTTGGTTTGTAAAGCGCCCAAAAGAAAACCGTAATGCACTTAAAGCTTCTTGCTCACTGACGCCCATTGACCTAAGTACGTGCGATGGCGCCACTGTCGCAGAATTACATGCAGAGCCAGAAGAAATTGCAAGCATGGGTAAGGCTGACAACAATACTTGACCATCCACCCCCTTAAAGGTGAGATTTGCAATCCCCGGTACCGATTTATCTATACTGCCATTCAATATGGCGCTTTTATGAGTTAATACCTTTTCTAAAAACATCGATTTAAGCGCTTGCAGCTTATTAAACTCTTTATCCATCAAGCTACCGGCAAGCTCAAAAGCAGCGCCCATAGCAACTATTTGATGCGTTGGTAAGGTTCCTGATCGCATACCTTGCTCATGTCCGCCGCCATGAATTTGAGCGGGCAGATTGAAATCTGACTGTTTACGCACATATAACGCGCCAATACCTTTAGGGCCATAAACTTTGTGCGCACAAACAGAAATCATATCTGCAAATATCTTGCTGGTATCTATAGTTATTTTGCCCGCGCTTTGTGCGGCATCAACATGAAAAAGTATGTTTTTTGATCGCGCTAATTTCGAAATTTCCTCTATATTGCTTATCGCGCCTGTTTCGTTATTAACATGCATAGTGGTGATTAGAATTGTGTCTGGGCGAATTGCTTTTTCAATGGCAGAAACCGAAACTTCACCTGTCTTTTCTGGCTTTACCCATGACACTTCAAAGCCTTGATTTTCAAGGAAGCTAACGCTATCTATGACTGCTTTATGTTCTGCAAGCGAACATATAATGTGCTTCCCTTTTTCGCTTCGAACGAGAGCGGCTCCTTTGATTGCTAGGTTGTTTGCCTCCGTTGCACCAGACGTCCAAACAATTTCACGGGTATCGGCGTTAAGCAATGTAGCAACCTGCTTTCTTGCTTTTTCGACAGCCGCTTCTGCTTGCCAGCCAAAAAAATGTGAGCGTGATGCAGGGTTTGCAAAATTACCATCAAGCATCAAGCATTTTGAAAGGGCGTCCGCAACAATAGGGTCGCAAGGAGTTGTGGCCGCATAATCTAAGTAAATGGGTGTCTTCATATCTGGAGGGGTTTCACTTTTAAATCTAAAGTTAAAGAATAGTTGATTGCGCCGTCATATTAAGCGACAACAAAGGCTCTCAAATATTTAATAACTGAGCATTAATTAATTCAGCTTGCTGATCTTGTCGATGAGATGTCACCTGAACTTCACGCTTATTCATAAGGTCTTTTAAGGTAATGCTGCTTAAGAAACCATGAATTTGATGACTTAAATCTAACCACAAATGATGTGTTAAACAGGTCTCTCCTTCTTGGCAATCACCTTTTTCCTTGCAGCGCGTCGTATCGACAGACTCATTTACAGCGTCAATAACATCTGCAATGGTTATCTCAGAGACACTTTTATTTAAGAAGTAACCACCACCGGGCCCACGAATACTTTTCACTAAGCTACTCTGCCGTAATTTAGAGAAGAGTTGTTCTAAATAAGAAAGAGAAATACCTTGGCGTATGGATATATCGGCAAGCGAAACCGGGTCCTTACATGCATGAAGAGCAATATCAAGCATTGCTGTTACTGCATATCTGCCTTTTGTCGTCAGACGCATAAATAAATCAGCCAATAAAAAGATAAGAAAAATTATCTATTACCCGACTAATTTAATCAAGTATTAACTCGAAGAAAGCGGACTCTAGAAATAAAATAGCTATTTAGCATCATCTTTGAAGCAATGTACATCCTGGTCTTTTATTGACGGCACATTCTCACTTCGATAACTGCTATCAATTTTCTTTAAGGCCTGGCACATCGTATTCATGCGTTCGTCAACAAGAATCATATGATCTAGCATGCTACGAATTGAACGGGC
>CAXBKC010000193.1:0-7353 GCA_963975615.1 uncultured Oleiphilus sp. | reverse complement strand
CTCGTCATAATACCACTACCAGAGGTTAGCGTTAAAAAGTGACCTCTGAAACCAATTAGTCCACGCGAAGGAACATTAAACTCTAGCTTCACACGACCACGGCCGTCTGGCTCCATGTTAGTAAGCTCGGCTTTACGTAAGCCCAACTCTTCCATAACTGAACCTTGATGTGGCTCTTCGATATCGATAACCACGTTTTCATAGGGCTCTTGCAGAACACCGTCCACTATTTTCTGGACAACTTGTGGTCGAGAAACAGCCAATTCATAACCTTCACGACGCATCGTTTCGATCAATACAGAAAGGTGAAGCTCACCACGACCCGACACTTTAAATTTATCAGCGGTTTCACCAGGCTCTACTCTTAATGCCACGTTGTGAATTAGCTCTTGATCGAGGCGGTCTTTAATGTTTCGAGAAGTAACATACTTACCATCTTTACCAGCGAAAGGTGAGTCGTTGACCATAAAGGTCATGCTAACCGTTGGCTCATCGATAGTAAGCGGCGGCAATGCCTCTACATTTTCAGGATCACACAATGTATCTGAAATACTCAAACCATCGATACCATTGATACATACGATATCACCAGCGTTTGCTTTATCCGTATCAATTCGCTCTAGCCCCATATAACCCTTAACGTTAAGGACTTTACCTTTTCGAACCTTGCCTTTGATGTCTTGAATAACTACTTGCTGACCTGGAGATAAAGTACCACGAGCAATTCGGCCTATCCCGATAACACCAACATAACTATCGTAATCTAATGCAGAGATCTGCATTTGGAAAGAGCCGTCTGGATCTACCGCTGGCGCAGGGACTTTATCAACGATCATTTGGAAAAGCGGCGTCATATCATCAGCCATATTTTCCACTTCTAGACCTGAGATACCGTTTAAAGCAGAGGCATAAATAATAGGGAAGTCTAACTGCTCATCTGTTGCACCCAAACGGTCAAACAGATCAAACACTTGATCAACAACCCAATCTGGTCGCGCACTAGGGCGATCGACCTTATTAATAACAACAATTGGCTTTAATCCCTTCTCAAAGGCTTTTGCTGTTACGAAACGTGTTTGTGGCATCGGGCCATAACAGCGTCTACTAACAACAATACTGAATCTACCATGGACAAAACACGCTCCACTTCCCCACCAAAATCAGCGTGTCCCGGGGTATCTACAATATTTATTCGATAATCATTCCAAGTAATCGCAGTATTTTTTGCAAGAATAGTAATTCCTCGCTCCCGCTCCTGATCATTAGAGTCCATGACTCGCTCAGAACTCTGATCTTTTCTATCTAGCGTACCAGACTGACTTAATAACTTATCAACAAGCGTAGTTTTACCATGATCGACGTGCGCGATAATGGCAACATTTCTAAGATTTTCTATCACAATCTGGGTACCTATATTCCCTAAAGTTCAGGGATCAAAAGAAAAAGCGGGATTAAAATTGGACGCGAATTATACAGGAAGCGCTAGAATATAGAATCTAAATACTGATTTTTTTTGTAAATAACTATAACTTTTCCCACTATCTTGCTCTTATTTGTCCGACCACTTCAAATAGAGCCCATACTTCGGATACAAACAAATAACCGTCACGCACCAGACAAGTGCACAGCAAAAGAATAAGCACCAAAATAGAGCGCCATCATCTCACCAATATTCACTCACCTTAAAAAAGCCAATTATTTTCAATGACTTATGTTTTTAGCAAAGTTGGCAACCTATTTGCTTCCAATAGATCACGTAAACTGTGCTTTTGTTTGTCCTTTTTTGAGAAAAAAAAGACGAACAAAATAGTTAGGGAATGTTCGAGAAAGTCATGTTATTCTCGCCTTTTTCCTTTACGGGCAATACTAGCCCCGTGTCACAAATTTGTTTCTAACACTTATCCATATGGAGAAATAGAATGTCAGAGAAAACTCTCGGCCTAATCAAAGACAATGATGCTATCTGGGCAGATATGCGCTTCACAGATACTATCGGTAAAGAGCAACACGTTACAATTCCAGCTAGCTTGGTTGATGAAGACTTCTTTGAAGAAGGCAAAATGTTTGATGGTTCTTCTATTTCTGGCTGGAAAGGCATTAATGATTCAGACATGATCATGATGCCTGACGATAGCGCTTCTGTCATGGACCCGTTCACTGAAGAAAGCACTGTTATCATTCGTTGTAACATTGTTGAACCTACGACAATGCAAGGCTATGGCCGTGATCCACGTTCAGTTGCTGCGCGTGCTGAAGAATATCTAAAATCTACAGGCATTGCAGATTCTGCACTTTTTGGTCCAGAGCCTGAATTCTTCGTCTTTGATGACGTGAAATGGCATGCCGATATGAGTGGCGTAAGCTACGAAATCAATTCAGAAGAAGCGGCATGGAGCAGCAAACGATCTTTCGAAGGCGGCAACACTGGCCACCGTCCTTTTGTAAAAGGCGGTTATTTCCCTGTACCTCCTGTTGACTCTCTTCACGAGCTTCGCTCTGCAATGTGCGGCGCAATGGAAGCAATGGGTCTAGTAATTGAAATCCACCACCACGAAGTTGCAACAGCTGGCCAGTGCGAAATTGGTGTTGGTGCAAATACACTAGTTAAGAAAGCTGATGAAGTTCAGATCCTTAAGTACTGTGTACACAACGTTGCTCATGCATATGGCAAAACAGCGACTTTCATGCCTAAGCCTATCGTTGGTGATAACGGTTCTGGTATGCACGTTCACCAGTCTCTATCTAAAGATGGCGTAAACATCATGGCTGGTGACGGTTATGCTGGCCTTTCTGATGAGTGTTTATACTATATCGGCGGTATTATTAAGCATGCTCGCACCCTAAATGCTTTCACAAACCCGTCTACTAACTCTTATAAGCGTTTGGTTCCTCACTTTGAAGCGCCCGTAATGCTTGCATATTCTGCACGTAACCGCTCTGCTTCAATCCGAATTCCATATGTAAACAGCCCTAAAGCGCGACGCTTGGAAGCCCGCTTCCCTGATCCAACAGCTAACCCATACCTAGCATTCTCTGCAATGCTTATGGCTGGCCTTGATGGCATTCAGAACAAGATTCATCCTGGTGATCCTGCAGATAAGGATCTTTATGACCTACCTGCTGAAGAAGCAAAAGCAATTCCTACTGTTGCGTCGTCATTAGAGCAAGCACTAGATGCACTTGAAGCTGATCACGAGTTCTTAACTCGCGGCGGTGTTTTCTCTGAAGACATGATTGCAGCATTTATCGAGCTTAAGCGCGGCGACGTTCAACGTATTAACGCAACAACTCACCCGCTTGAGTTTGAAATGTACTACTCGCTATAAGTATTTTTATGCAATATACCCTAACGCTAAGCCTTTAATAACTTAGTGTTACATCAAAAAGCCCAAGCTGCACAAACAGCTTGGGCTTTTTACATTTTCTCGACAAAACAAAGCGAACTTTTACTTACAAGTGCACAACAATCTTCTAAAGTGATATGTTGAAGGCTCATTTACTCTGCTAAACTTTAAACAAATTGTATACATGGAGAATCTACATGGCGGTCACATCTAGCATGATAATCAATGATCAGTCAGATCCTATCCTTTCTCCTTTATCCGCAACTGAGGCACCTCAAACAAGCGCTTCCAATGCAATAGAGTCAGTACCCGCGTCTGAAACCTTGCTCGCTGAAATCCAAGCCATTCAGGAAACCTTGCAAAGTGACGCCGAATTTGATTTTTCGGCACTTGAACCCACTTCAGCCGGTAGTATTCAAAACCCATCGAATGATAAAAGCTCAGGCACCCCGATCTTGCTTGAAGATTCCGGCCTGTTCATTCACTACCGAAGTGATGATGCCTTACAAGCATCTGCCACCACTGAAGAATCCGCCCGTTCTACACCAGTCGACACTGACACGAACGCTGATAGTTCGTTAACCGCCATTAATGAAAGTAATGTAAACCAAATTCAAGCTTCCGTAAGTGAAGACTTTATTACCCAGACGCAAGGTCAGTTTGCACCAAATTTGAATATAGCAGCGCAATCATTTGAGACAAAATTTGGCTCATTTAGTACCGACGCCTTGGGCAACTGGCAATATAATTTGAACAATCAATTAGCAGAAGTTCAGTCACTGTCCTCAGGCGACTCAATCAATGACTTAATCAGATTAACTAGCAACACCGGACAAAACATTCAACTAGCTATCGAAATCAATGGCAACAATGATCAAGCTATTATTACCGGCACCAAGTTAGGCGAATTGCAAGCAACGCCAATTGAAGACTTAGGCCAAACTCACCCAAGCACTAGCGGAAAATTGAACGTCTCTGATATCGACTCAGGGGAAGCACGCTTTGAAACAAACTTTAATATACAAGGCAGTTTTGGGGTTGCACAAATTAATGCCTTAGGAGAATGGACTTACACTCTCAACAACAATGCTGATGCAATTCAAGGCTTACGCTCTGGCGAAAAGCTATTAGACTTATTCTCTGTAAAAACCCTTGATGGCAGTAAACAGCTGATCCAAATTAGTATTGACGGTGTGAATGACAGGCCTCTATTAAGTGGTGACAACGTTGCTTCGCTTGACTTAGGAGCCGAGCTAGAAGCCAATGGTAGCTTACACATTAACGACCCAGACTTTGGGGAATCTTCCTTTCAAACACTCACCGAAATCCGCTCTTCCTTAGGCTATGGTTCTGCAGACATCGACTCTCAAGGAAACTGGACATTCAATATTGATATAGAAAATGCCAAGCAAGACCCAATCAAGGAAGGTCAAACCCGCACAGACAGCTTTGAAGTATTTACCCAAGATGGTACAAGCCAAATGGTACATGTTCGCATCGTAGGTAGTGATTCCCCATTCTACGAGCAAGACAATTCCATTCAGGCACAAGCTAAATCACTTGTCTTGCACGACTTGATACAGGAAGAAAATACTCAGGATGAAATTTCTATTGCTTTAAACCAAGGTGCAGAGCCACCTGCACTTTCTGAAGTAAATACAACACAAAGCCCAATAGAAACCACTTTATTTTTAAATAGCGGGCATGACACATTACAAACATTAAGCCCCCATTTAAATGATATCAATATCAGCTAGTTTAAACTGCATAGACTGACAAGAGTTATAAGGTTTCATCCTCAGACAAAAAAGAAACCTTACTGCCATTAAGTTTACCTCTTAATGCTTCTCGATCTAATAACTTAGCCTGCACGGCTTCAGGTAGATCTGTAAAAAGAATCGTGCCCTTCTGCACCAATACACTAATTAAATCTTCCGTTACCCTAGCTAACTCGGCATCGGATTGAGCAAGCGCATCAATAAGCTGTTCTTTTGATTGGTTATTGTTCATTTTCAGCCACCGCTAAGTCTAAATTCAACACCGACAACAGCCTCCCTTGCAGATGCATCATTTGATATTTTGATAAGCCCAACTCTTGCTTTGATTCATTCAACTGACCTTTTGCTTTAAGTAGTTCATTTTCGGCATCAAGTAAATCGATTAAACTCCTTTGGCCGATATTAAACTGTTGTGCGTAGGCAATTTTTGTCGTTTGGGCAGATTCAACATAATCTTGTAAATAACTCACTCGCTTGGAGTTCGATTGATAACTAAACCATGCCTGAGAAGCCTCTCTTTTAAACTCACGACGCAAGTCATCTAACTGGTAGCGTAGGGATTGCGCTTGATGCTTTACTATGCGCTCACTCGCATTATCAGCACCACCATTAAAAAGGTCATACTTCATCCTCAACATCACAAAGGCATCGCTATTTCGCCCTCTCACAGCGTCTAAATTTGCATTCCAGGAAGCACCGGATTCTAAATATAAACTTGGTAGACTAGAGCTTGCACTCGCTTTCTCTTCAAAGAGCTTCGCATCCAGCTCTTTCGACTTTGAATGTAAAAAAAGGTTATTACTTAAAACCGCATCTAAAAATGCGGCCTCATTTTCTGGCATTCTGAATAACTCACCCTGAAAATTCAGTCTCTTGGCCGGATACTCACCAACCTCTCTCAGGTAATCAGAATTAGCCGATAAAAGCTGATTTTTTGCTGACTCTAAGTTTGCTAATGCTAACGATAAACGCGCACTAATTTGGCTCACTCTTGCCCGATCATCTTTACCTGAACGCACTCTTAAGCCGATGTCTTTCGCTATCTGTTCATGTACTTTTAGATTAGCAATATGGTTATCCAACAGCCTGTTTTTTGCTGCCACATTTAGGTGCGCCTCTATTGCCTTAAGCGCCACCTCACTTGCCAGATTTTGATACGCTAACTCTTCTGCGCTGATATCTTCTAACTGACCTCGTCTTAAGTTGTCTGCATTAAAACCGTCAAATAGCATTTGAGAAACTGTAATCGCAGACTCTCTGCGCTCCATTTCAGAAGAGCCATAACCTGTAAGAGCTCGGCTCGCACTATTATTGCTATCTTCGCGGCCTATACCTAAACTTAAAGAAACACGGGGCAATAATGCGGATTCAACCTTGGTAAGCTCTTGCTTGCTGACGTCTATCGCCTGACGTGAGATCAATATTTTTGGATGGGTCTGA
Source organism: uncultured Oleiphilus sp. (assembly GCA_963975615.1). Taxonomy (GTDB): domain Bacteria; phylum Pseudomonadota; class Gammaproteobacteria; order Pseudomonadales; family Oleiphilaceae; genus PZPK01. Next base: position 791 of record CAXBKC010000193.1, on the reverse strand, counting down.
AGTGCCATAAAAGCACTTTGGCTAAATTCTACAACCGGCTCTTCTGCATCTGATTGTGCAAAACAGCTGAGCATAAAAAAGCGGCTCACGATAAAATACCATAAGCCTACTTTCAGAAAAAAATACATGTAATTACCTCTACCAGCCAACCTAAAGCTCGAAGAGAAAACGAGTACTTTTGACTGCTTTTTTATTATGTCGCTAACACTCAGGGTTCAGATAAAGCGACCTGTTTTGCTCTCAATATAGGCTTTAGTAAATAGCTCAGAAGTGTTTTCTTACCTGTCAAAATATCTACTTCAGCCACCATACCAGGAATAATAGGTAAGGGCTTGTCGATAGTCCCTAAGTTATTCTGATAGGTTTTTACTCTCACCAAATAAAAACTTTCATCATCTTCATGACTAATGGAGTCAGCGCTTATATGCACTAGTTCGGCTTCCAAACCGCCATAGACGGTAAAGTCATAAGCGGTGAATTTTACCATTGCTTTTTGCCCTGGGTATAGTCGCGCGATGTCTGATGGACGAACTTTTGTCTCAATTAACAAGCTATCTTCCAATGGCACAATACTAATCAGGTCCATTCCTGGCTGAACGACACCGCCTTCTGTCGTATGCATAATCTGCTTAATAGTGCCATTAACGGGAGACTTCACCTGAGTTCGCTCAAGTCGGTCCTCTAAAGCGCCGCTTGTTTGTGAGATTTGAGCAAGCTGGTCAAGATATTTATTTAATTCTGTTTGAGTGTCGGCATTAAAGTTTATTCTTAATTGTTTTTGTTTATCTTTT
>CAXBKC010000192.1:0-7481 GCA_963975615.1 uncultured Oleiphilus sp. | reverse complement strand
GTGCAAATAATGCCGCTTCAATTTGATGGGGGTTTAGGTCAACACTAGCATCGAATAAAGACTGCGAAAGCCTGTCAACACCATTATTAGCATGAAGAATAGATAATTCATGGGCAAAGTATTTTGCGTGGTACGGGGTGATATTCATTCACTGTCCTTGTGCTTTTGCTGTTCTATCCATTGCTCGATATCTACTCGCTTAAAACGCCATGAACCACCGACTTTAAAGCCAGGTAATTTACCTTCGCCAGCTAATCGGTAGGCAGTTTTTTCATTAAGCTTTAGGTATTCTGCAAGCTCTTGAATCGTCAGTATTTCGTCACTCATTGCTTCATCTCTAACTGTGAACAAAGTCAGCATATGAGAAAATTGCGGAATGGTCAATGTAATTACCCAATTACGCCTATTTGGTAAAATGATAATAAACGGCATAAAAGCCAGGCCATCGATGACCTGGGCTATTTGGTGGTTTTTACTTTAAGGTATCCTTAGTTATCGTTCTCATGCCTGGCTTAGTATCAGGTCCCTTTACTAACGTCTATTCCTCCTCTTGTTTGGATTTCTGCTGTACTTGATGCCAAATACATCGTCAAGATTGTTAGTAGGGTAGCGAGACTTTCTTGCTAACTTGCTTAAAATGAAGAAGCAGTAACGAGCGTCTTGGTTGTACGACTTCTTGCTAGGGTTTAGTGGAATTATGTTTGCGGTTGTGAATGAACACAACGAATCAGCATTAGAGTCGCTGATAAATAAAATATGTGGCCATGTTGCTTTTATTGTCTTTGTAAAAAACGCTTTTGCGTTAAGTGCCCCCTGTTCAGTTGCATTTCTTGGTGCCCTAAAAAAGAGCGCTATATGATAAAATACTGAGCCGTCATCAGACATATCTTTTGCCCAAATCATATTTATCGCCTCAGATACTGAGATTTTTTTAGATAAATAATAAAACCATTTGTTTAATTTTTTATTAGCATCTTGTTGATAGGCTTTAGGCACTCTTAACTTAAACCTGAATACATAACAATTTGGTAATCGTCGGATGGAGTTTTCAAAGCCCGCGGTTAACTTTTGTAACAGGGGGATAGACAGCTCTCCCGAATCGATATCAACTGAGTAGCTTTTGTAATACCCCCGCTCTAGACGCTTAGCTTCTGCACTTTTTTTGTTGCTCATTATGATTTCCTCGCTTGGATTTTGCTCTCAATCCAGTTTTGGATATCACTACGCTTCCATGCAATACGTCTTGCCCCAAACGAAGTTGCCTGGGGGAAGGCATTATTTTTCATTAGCTTATATATGCTGGTTCGTTTTAACCCTGTTAGATATAAAACTTCTGGTAATCTGATGTATTCACTCGCCATGTTAATTTCCTATTGGTTGTTTTCGGCTTTGTTGCCTTTAATCAATAGAGAAGCGAGTTGCGTATTTTTTGTTCGTTAAGGTCTATGAGATATGTTTTACTTAATAGAATAACGCCAGGTTTATTCCTGGCGTTACTATGCTCACCAAAGTTGTTGGCTGTTAACCTTGTACTCTCCCCAGTCACTATCTAAAAATGGTTTAGCTCGTTGAGTTTGAGCGACAAATGGTTCAAGAGAATCATTACCAAAATGCCAGTGAACTGGGCTATAGCCATACCTAGTTCTCAATAGAGGAAACTCCGCATCTTGTTTATCTATTGAAAGTTGAGCTATTTCACAAAGCGTAGCAAAGCCTTGTTCATGTACTTCAAAGCTTGAATCATAAAACAAGCCACCTTTCCCGTTATTGTTAAATAAGAACTCAAAATACAGTCCTATTTTTTTATCAGGTTCCTTATCAAACTCTTTATCAAATTTCGCTTTAAGTTGAGACATGGTATCTCCAACAGAGTTAAAAACATCCAATGAAAATAAGGACATCTTCTTATCTCGTGGCTTATCATATTCAGCCTCAGTCATTGATATCAAAAAGTACCCTTCATGAATTGTTGAAGAATCTTTGCGATAAGTTTTCCATATCAAACCTATCGAATTGTCAGAACGTACATTTCGATGTTTGATGTTTCCTTGAACCATATGGAATAAGTAGTCTATTACTGACTCGCTACATTCATCAGAATCATCAGGAATAGACAGATTAGCCTTTACCAAATAAATCCCGTGATTAGTGTTAAGCCATCTGCAATACATATCATAAATTAATCCTAGTGAACGCGTTGTATATTCAACTTCACTCTGAATTAAGCTGAATTCTTTATACTTATCATTTTTTACTAATTCATTTTTATTACCGCTATATTTATCTGAAAAAATCATAGCTCAGTCTCCATGTCGTAGCCTGTTAATCGATTGTCATCACGACGACCGATAACATTGTCAATCCACTGCTGAATTTCGCTTTCTACCCAAGCTACAGCTCGACCGCCAAGGCTGACATTTTCTGGAAATCTATCTTCACTGATGTATTTATAAATTCCTGAACGGCTTAAGCCTGTTAGCGTCATGACTTCTTTTAATCTAATTAATCTTGTTTGCATTGCATTATCCTCATTTGAATTTTTGCGAGTTGTACTCACTCATCAAAAGAGCATGTTATGTAATTTTTGTTCGTAGACGTCCTGATGTGTTTACTTTAGGTCTGCAAGGCCAATTTATCGATTCCAAAAATAATCAAACACATATTACTAAAAGGCATAGACCAACGAATCATTAAAGGAGTGTGTTATGCCTAATGACCTATCAATTAAATACATCACCGAAGAGCCCATGACAGCTGAACAGGTACTGGAAAAAGCTGCTGAGATATTGCAGAGCAAGTATATGTCTGGCGAAGCGTTTACTAGTAGCCAAGCAACACTCGACTTTTTACAGTTTAAACTGGGTAGATATGAAAAGGAGGTATTCGCGATTTTGGTGCTTAATAGTCAGCACAAGTTGATTGAGTACAAGGAGCTATTCTTTGGCACCATTAACGCTGCCAGCGTTTACCCACGAGAAGTCGTGAAAGAAGTATTACATCAAAATGGTGCCGCAGTGATTTTTGCGCATAACCATCCATCTGGTGAGCTAGAGCCGTCACAAGCTGACATTGCCATAACTAAACGATTAAAAGATGCCTTAGCCTTAATTGATGTTCAGGTGCTTGATCACATTGTTGTTGGTAATGGTGCAACGTCATTTGCCGAACGCGGACTGCTTTAGTCTTTTTACTTCCTCAAATTAATTCTTTAATGCCGGACGAACCCTGGCATACAACTTAAGAGATCAACACCATGAAACTGAACTTTAATGAAGTGCAGGGTTTTCCTGTACCTGCAAAATTATTTCAACTGATTAACCAATCACTAGCTGACACTTCTTTACCGAACAATGCCTTTACTGCCATTACACTTAACTTTCGGGACCCCGATTACTCTGCTGATGCTGGTGGATATCATCCGGTTGAAATACGTATGGAGAAACAAAATGAGTTATGGCAACTCGTTTATATAACAGACTTTTCGTACCAGGGAGGACCTTTCCCCGAGCTGGTTAAAGAAATTGATGTCTGTTTTATTAGTAAGCAAGTGTTCAATTTGTTTATTGGCTGGCTGCAAAACAGAAATGCCAAAGAACTACTTACCCTGTTTGTTAACAATTTTATTGAGTACTACATCAATGATTGTTACCAGGTAAGCGTGAGCTTTGATTAAGCAACCTATAGCGCCAGCATTATTACTTTAAATGATGCTGGCGTTTTTATGTGAGGAGTTAACATTATGGCAGAAGTTGAAGCAATAAAGGACCTGGACAAGGTTCGCCTTATAAGCCACTTGCTTGAAATACGGTGTTCAAAACAGATGGCAGATATTTGGAACATTGGCCTTAACTTGGCATTACGGATATCAGATTTACTATCAATTAAATTTACTGATATCAGAGATGGTCGTTTAATCATCTTCGAGGGGAAAACTGGCAAGCGAGCTGAAATAAAGTTAAATGACAAAGCGCAGCTTTTAATTAACAACATTCAGCTGAAGCACCGCAATCACATCTATTTATTTCAATCCTATCGAAACCGGCAATCTATCAACCGAAAGCCTAAACCACTGAATAGGAGGTCTGTCACTAAAGCCTTTATGTTAGTGGGTGAAGAGTTAGGCATTAGGTTAGGTACCCATTCCATGCGCAAGTCACGTGGTTTTCATTTATACAAGAAAACTAATGATATTGCCCGAGTCATGAAAATGCTCAGGCATAGCTCTGAAGGCGTAACATTGCGTTATATAGGCATCGACCAGGAAGTTATAGATACTGACTTTGTTGAGCTTGAAATTTAGCCATCTTTATTTAGGGGGATGACTCCTCCTAATTTTTTTACATGTTATATGAAAACTGCTCATGATGTCTTAATGGGGGTTTGGGGGTGAAAAGTCTTTAATAGCGTTTCATGCAATGAAACCATCATTATTTCTTTTTTAAATATTAACAATAAACCATTAGGTAGACTCCTAAAGTCTACCCTGCAAATACTAATTAAATAATAAAGCTAAATTCAATAAGCTATTGATAGGAGAATATATTTCTGAGTTATTTTTTATAATCACTAAACTTTAGAACATTTGCAGGTAAAGCATCGTTTGACTTAATTTCAGGCGTTATACCGCCATCATGTTGAGTCATGTTTTGGCAATACTCAAAGAGCCTATCTAAAGGGATAAATTTTTCTTTACGTTGTTTGATACGTTTAACTTGCCCATTAAGGTATATAGCTAAATCATCTGCTAGTGCTAATGGCATAGCATCTAACCTTTGCTCTTCTAGTGTTTGCGTTACCCATAAGGCGGCATCGGTAATATGACCATTTATGCTTAAATCAGTATTCTTAGCCCAGCTAATATCAAATTTCAGCTCATCTAACTTACTTAGTAATATAACTGCATCACTATTGGGTAGGAGTTGATTGGCTCTTATCATTTCGACTAATAACTGTTGCCATTGCATTGATAACTGTTGATGCAATTCAGCTAGGCTCAATGGTGCATATACAGGAAGAAAGCAAGTAAAGCGACTATGTGCTTCTGTTGCTATAATGGTCTTGTGAGATGACCTGTAGCAATTATCAATAAAGTGCAGTTGCCAACTAAATGTATTGGCATCAGATACTATGGTATTTCGACCTTTCTGAGTTCCCTCTAAAGTAGGCAGTTCGGCTTTTAACCACTTATCCAGAGCTTTGCTTGTTGAATAGAATAACTGCATGAGATTGGGGTGAAGATACTTGTTTGATTATGGCTAATATTCTAAAGTAAAAATGATGATTAAGTACAATTAAATGCCCGTAGCTGTGAAAGGTCCTTTATTGATATAATGAGCCCTTACGAAGCCAGATATATCAAGGCCTCTAGTATAATTAGCAGTCTGAAGCTGTCTTTTCACCGTAATACATCAAAAAGACTACTTAAAAAAACGCCTTTAAATCGATGAAATCTCCCAACCAGCTTTTAACCTATATAAAATTCTACGTCCTCCTTTCGGAGTAACCTCTTCGTAAAGGTCAAATAACTCACTTGCCTGGATTAGTTTCGTTAGTGAGTCATAGCCATATTTTTCTTTTATACCCTCCAGCTCCTCTGGGGCATGTTGTTTAACGATATGCCCAGCGGCGCTAATTAAAGCCCATCCATCTTCTCGGCTCATCTGGGTAGCAATATCACCAAGCATCAGTACTAAACGACTTTGCCTTATAAACGATAGCTCAAGCTCTTTTCTGCCTTGCTCAGATTGTAAGTAAGAACCTAATTCCTCACGGCCTTTATGCAAAGCCTTAGCAATGGATTGTACATTGTTAATCTCTCGCCTAATCGTTTCCGCCTGATCATCAAGTTCTTGGCCTAGTGCTTCGCAACTTTCAGCAGAATTCATATCAAAGCGAGGCAATAGGTGATGAATAAGGTCATTTCGATCACAGACTAATTGAGCAAGAGTTTCTTTTTGGCTTTTATAATAATCTTCATCACACTCAATTCTGAAACTGAATGATATATATGCTTCATATAAATCTTCTGGTTCAGATGATTGTGCATTTGAGTCAGGATTTGAGTTTTCAACATATTGCCCAACCAGGGTCCCCAAAGTTTGCTTATGAACTTTGTTTACTTGGTCTTGTTTTAGTGTTTTGATCTCACTTGAAAAGCCAGCTAAGTTTCCATTAGCAACAACAAACTTAAGCAGCCTTTCAAGTTGTTGAAACAGAACAACGTTCCTTCCGACTTTTCTTAAAACATCATCTACAAATTTTTCGTTTTTCAATCGAGAAGCTACTCCATCGCCGTGATCTTTTTAATATAACCAATTTTGAAATGCATATTATTGTATAAAAAGCTTTTTTGGCGATATCTAGTGAAAATACAGCATAATATCTTCACCATAACTAAATACAGCAATACCAGTCGCATTAGACAGATAAACTTTTTCACTCAAGAGCTTAACAATATACTTACTAGTAAAGACTACGCAATGGGCGATTAAGGTATTTATAGCGGTAATGCATTGAGCATTAGTGTTGGTAGTCGCTATTGTATCAGGAGCATTTTTCATTAATTGATCCATATACTGTTTTAATTTCTCATAATGAGTAACTTGCTCTTTAAGAGGCTTTTGGCTGATCTTCTCTTTATCACCAATTAAAACTCTGAGAGTCTCCCTTAAAAACTTTTCTGAAAATAGCTCTTCAAAATCTAGAGAATTACGCACTTGATCAACATCAGGTAATTGCCAGTCATGTTTGTTTAAGTGATAAAGCGCCAAGGTGAAAATAAATCGCTGGATTTGGAAGCCTCTAACTTCACCAGAAAAAGCATTGCCGACTTTTTCAATTTCATTTATACCGTCTAATGACAAATCTTGGAGTAAGTTATTTATTTTTTTTGTTGTTCCCTCATGATGCACATCTATTTTTTGAATATCATCTATTAAATTGGATAAACGAATAGCAATGAAATCACTATCACTTTTATTTTTTATAACTAACCGTGAATGAGTTTTTGTTGAAGAGCTAGACTGCATAGCCTTATGGGTTGTTTTAATCAAATATTCACTCTTTTGCTTGCCTAGGATAGGACCACCTGACATTCCTGGGCTGTACCCTAAGATATAACCGGCTCTTTTTAATAGTTCTAACTGCGACCTATGTCGGTCCTTTGAAAACCTACCCATTAATTCCTGAAGATCTTTAATAGATAAGTTGCGAACAATCCCATATTCGTCAGAGTGAGCTAATAGAGTTAACAAGAAAAGCTTTGCCGCTACGCGTTTTGATAAGCTTTTAAATATCTCAGAACTCAGTATGTTATCAATTCTTTGGCCAACTATATTTTCAACCTCAACATTGCTACTAACCTTGGTGGCATATGTAAAAAAGGCATCTGTAAATTCAAGCTTAACAACTGCAGCTTCTGTTTTATCGCACAGCAGAAAATCTTGTGCTTCAAGATGGGGTTCTAGGGATTTTCCCCTCTA
>CAXBKC010000191.1:0-7485 GCA_963975615.1 uncultured Oleiphilus sp. | reverse complement strand
GCATCTGAAAAAATGCTCCGCCAGATAAAAAGCCTTTTCAAGCAAGAGCAGCTTCATATTCAATTCATCTTAGATAAAGATCAACAAGGCATGTATGGAAGCGGGCTGGCTATTATCAATCCGCCATGGGGACTGGAACAACAACTTCAGGAAGCACTTAGCTTTTTATGCTCAATAGGCGACTCTAAAAAGCGACAATTCAATATCGAATTACAGAGTGTAAATTCCGCTAAACCATAATAATTACAGCTTTCTACGACGAATAAATAAGCTCCGGGATATCACGGAGCTTTAGTTTCAGATAATAAACGATTCACAGCCTGAGCAAATTCAACCCCAGAGTCTTCCTGCAAGAAATGCCCACCCTTTAAGGTAATGTGCGGCTGCCCCTTAGCCCCGGGAACCAACTTCTGCATATACTTATCGCCACCACGCATTATCGGATCACCATTACTGAACGTAGTTAAAAAAGGCTTTTCCCATTTTTTGAGGACTTCCCAAGCCGCTTTGTTTGCAGCCGACGCAGGATCATCAGGACTAACAGGCACTAATGCAGGAAACGCACGAGTGCCCGCTTTATATTTAGCGGATGGAAAAGGCGCATCATAAGCTGTTTTCTCATCCTTACTAAAAGACTTAAAACTTCCAAACTCAACAATTCGGCTAATCGGAAACCATGGACTATTCAGTGCAAAGGCCTTCCAGAGTTTAAACGCTTTCGGAACTTTTTCTTCTCCGGTTGGCAGCATTCCATTTCCGACCACAATAGCTTTAAATCGAGATTCATTCTCTGCCGCTAAGCGCAAGCCAAGTAATGAACCCCAATCCTGACAAACTAAGGTAATATTTTTCAGGTCAAGCTGATCGATAAAGGCCTGCAGCCAATCCATATGACGCTGATAACTATAATCTTTTATATTAGTAGGTTTATCTGACTTACCAAAGCCTATTAAATCTGGCGCAATAACACGATGGCCAGCTGCAGAACAAACTGGAATCATATAACGATATAGATACGACCAACTAGGCTCACCATGAAGCATCAAAATGGGATCTGCATCTTCAGGGCCTTCATCGATATAATGCATGCGTAAGCCATCGGCATTTTCTTTAACTAATGCCCCACTTTTTAGATCGATATAGTGTGACTTAAACGGATAATGTGAGAGTCTTTCAAAACGGATGTCTGGTGTTCTAACAAATGGAATCATCTGGCGCCTCTTTTATTATTTTTTAAATAATTAAAGCCACCAGTTTAAATTCAAGAGCATACTTAAATATAGTACTTTTGATGAAAAAGTGTTTTTTACTAACTGATTAGGTAGATATAAATGGCGGGCAAGAAAAAGCCCAGCTAAAAAGCCGGGCAAACAACTACAAAACAACTACAAACTCTAGGAACTAAATAAAACTGAATCGTACTATTTGAAATGTCGTTTCCGAAAAAGCGGGCCTGAATCGCTGTTCCGTACTGCAATAATGTTAGAATATCGATAAACACCCAAAGAGTCTGTTGTATAAGTTTTGCAAAGTGTAACGTTTTATTAATGAGACCCAGTTCACAGCCTTCAACCAACTAACAAGTACTTAAAACATGCAAGCTAATAACCTAAAGCAAAAAAATTCTGCAAAGAACCTACTAAATAAACATCCTGGATTAGTTCATTCAGAAGAGAAAAAAGTCACCTCTCACACACAACGACCAGATAATGAGTGGATCCTGAATACATTAATGATTGAAGGATATGACACTCCGTTTCGCTTCAAACGGAAAAAAGCCTATCAAAACCTAAAAGGGGCGCAAGTAAATTTAACGTACTATCCCAGCATCGAAAAATTGGCCGGGATAGAGTTTGAGATAATGAATGTTGTACGCATACGTAAAACCTAAAAGACACCTATATGAGACTATCTCTCTGATGCACTTTTTCATTCATCTGATGAGCCATTTTTACCAGACTATTGGAAACAGCAGATAAAGATGACGTTGAATCTATTAACTCTTGAGAAAGAGTTTCATTTTTCAAAATCAATTCCTCTACACTTTGACTTGAAGAAACTACACCCTCAATATCTTGCTGCTGCTGAACGGCTATAGAAGCAGACTCATTAATTTTAGTGACTATATTACGAACCGATTCAACTGCCCGATTTAAACGCTCACCAGAGTTATCAACAACCTTAGATCCATCTTCAATATCCTTAGTGGCTGAGTCTAGTATCTCGCGTATTGCTTGGGCTGATTCGTTACTTCTTATCGAGAGGGTTCTTACCTCATCGGCAACAACAGCAAACCCTCGGCCTTGATCCCCGGCCCTTGCCGCCTCTATAGCAGCATTAAGCGCAAGTAGATTTGTTTGGTTAGCTATATCGCTAATGATGGTCATAGCGTTAAATATTGAATCGTTTCCTTGACGAATATGCGACATATATTCAATCGCTGTAGCCATCGACTTAGCACTATCAGCAACATCTTTCTCGGCACTTTCGGCTTCTTGCTTTACATCCCTCATAATTGATGAAGAACTATTTACAGAGCTTGCCATTGAATTCAGTGTCTGATTCATTTGAGCAGTAGCAGTGACTTGGTGCTCAATACTTTCTTTAATAATACCGCTGTTTTGCACCATGGTATGCATTGTCTTAGATAGCTCTTCTGACGAGTCAAGCAAGGTATCCGCACTATTTGATGCATCCTGCAAAATATCCCCAAGCTGAGAACTTACTTTATTTGATCGATCTAAATGCGACTTCGCGTCAGCTACAGCTTTCTCTGAAAGTGCCTGAGCTTCATGGCGAATTTTATTACTAAACCATAAAGTCGCGCCTATCACGATAATCGGCAGTAAATACCCTGAGTAAATATTAATCTTGGCTTGTTTTACATCAAGTTCAAAGTGAGGTAGTTGAAAACCCTGCTGATCTAAAACGACCAATACGAAAGTAAAAGCGGTCATCAGACCGAACCACATAAGCCCGTAAAGGTTATCAGTAATAAGGTAAGCAAACACCATAACTCCGACCACCCAAAATATGTGAGCTGAATTAATTCCTTCTAAGTGATAGATAAGAGAACCACAGTAAACAACCATTAATGACACACTAATGTTAGCCATCAGCATTAACGGTAAAATTTTGTACTTATTTAAAACAGCTAAAATAGGTACCCCAACCACTAACACCCATGCCCACACTGCCAGATCATGATAACCAAGTTTCGACCATTTTATGAGGCTGTATAAGGCCGCCAAGAAAGACATAATACACGCAAATGTAATCGTTTTTTGACGGATCAAAATCGCTGGCTCTATCGACCTTTCAGGCATCAAGAAATTAAAAAATACAACAAATGGATTACTCAAAACAACACCTTTAGGTCATTACTTAAATTATGAAAAGTCAGACTTATATTACTATTAGCTTTAATTAAAGTTCTTGTTCGATAAACTGTAAAGAAAAAGCCTAAAGAACCTTATAGCAATATATATAACCTGAATAACTTCTTAGTATTCCATTTCCCCCTTATAGAGCTTATACTCTAATTTAGAGTATAAGCTCTATTTAAAAATTAGAGCACCCCATCTTTAAAGCCCAACAACACATGACCACGAGATCAACTATGCTATTTCCGATTAAAGTTCAATACTACAAAGGCCTAGCTAAAGCATTAAAAATTGCTGCTGCCATTATACCTATGCCCAAACCAACACTATTTACTGGCGCTGGATCATCGCTAGAACTTTGCTCCGCTATAAGTCAGCTAGGCATCAAAAAGGTTCTTATTGTTTCCGATAAGGTATTAGTAGAAATTGGACTTTTAAAAGCCATTGAAAAACGCTTAAAAGAAGAAGGCGTCAGTTACGTTATTTACGACGGTATTTTGCCTGACCCGACTTATGATCAAATTGAAGCTGGCTTAGAAATTCTAAAGAATAATCAATGTGAAGCTGTCCTTGCAGTTGGCGGCGGCTCCCCTATAGATGCCAGCAAAGCAATAGCTGCGAGAGCAACGAATGATAAGTCACTTGAGAAAATGTCGGGGCTATTCAAACTTCGTAAAGCCACTCTGCCATTATTCGCAATACCGACTACCGCAGGCACTGGCTCAGAAGTCACTATTGTATCTGTTGTTTCAGACCCAATCAGCCACAAAAAAAACCCCATTATCGACCCGAAACTGGTACCAATGATGGCAGCGCTTGACGGTTCGTTAATGCTAGGCCTTCCACCTATGGTTACTGCAGCAACTGGCATGGACGCACTAACTCACGCAATTGAATCATACATTTCAGTCAATGCGACTGATGAAACCAATTCCTATGGTTTGGCGGCAACTCGTTTGATCATGGAGAACCTGGAAACAGCAGTTCATGATGGTAAAAACCTTCAAGCCAGACAAAATATGTCAATGGCTTCTTATTATGCAGGCTTAGCTTTTACTAAAGCGAGTGTAGGTTATGTCCACGCTATTGCGCACAACTTTGGCGCTTATTACTCAACACCGCACGGCCTTGCAAACTCTATAGTACTGCCTTACATACTAGACTATTCAAAAGATCAAATTATTGACCGCTTAGCAGAATTAGCTGAGGTCAGCGGTTTAAAGAAGGGCAAAGAAAGCAATCAACAATTAGCCGATAAATTTATTGCCCGCATCAGAGAGATGCTAAAGTCTTTCAATATACCTAATCATTTGAATGACTTGAAAGTTTCTGATATCCCAAGCATTGCTAAATCAGCCCTAGAAGAAGCACACCAAAACTACCCAGTACCCAAATATATGGACCAAAATACCTGCGAGAATATAATAAATAAAATGGTCGCATAACTTAGTACTAAGCAAAACCCGCTTGACAATGCCGAATTAAAACGGCATAGTCTCGCGTCATTTTTACATCGACAGCAATAATCCAGAGAATACGAAATTTGAAGTATTATTGTCTGCCAAAATTTAAGTAATTCGCGAAATTTAGGAGCAATACGGTGGCAAACTCCCCATCTTCAAAAAAACGCGCGCGTCAGTCAGAAAAACGCCGCCAACTAAACGCTAGCCAACGTTCAATGGTTAGAACTTTTATCAAAAAAATTCACTCAGCTGTTGAGTCGGGTAACTATGACAACGCTCAAGCTGCATTCCTTACAGCTCAGCCAATCATTGACAGCATGGTAAATAAGGGAATATTCCCTAAGAACCGTGCAGCTCGTATTAAAAGCACACTAAACGGCAAAGTTAAAGCACTTAAAGCTTAAACTTAGCTAAATAAAAAAACCGGCAATCGCCGGTTTTTTTATGCTCAAAATAACTCACAAACTAACTTATGAAATCAGCACCATATTATCCCTATGAATTAACTCTGACTCATGACAATACCCAAGCACAGATAAGATGCGGTCACTTGGCAAGCCTTTAATCTTATGAACATCTACAGCATCATAATTAACTAGTCCGCGCGCAACCTCAACTCCACGCCCATCCTCACAAGACACCATATCCCCTCGACGAAAACCTCCCATTACAGCCACAACTCCGACCGATAAAAGACTCTTTCCACCTTTTTGTAAAACAGTAACCGCACCTGCATCCAAAACCAAGCAACCCGCCATCTGAAGATGCCCTGCTAACCACTGCTTCCTTGCCACCTGCCGTGTTTGCTCTGGCAACATCAAGGTGCCCAAAGTTTCTGACTCACGCAGACGAAGTAAAACCCGTTCAATACGCCCACCAACAACGACTGTGAAGGCACCTGACCTAGCAGCTAATCGAGCAGCTTTAACCTTTGTTAACATACCCCCACGACCCAAAGCTCCTGCACCACCAGACGCCATTAAATCTAGCCCAGGATTACAAGCCTGAACCTGATCCAACAACTTGGCATCGGTATTTTTTCTAGGATCCTTGTCGTACATCCCCTGCTGATCAGTCAGAATAATCAAACCATCCGCTTCGACCAAGTTTGCCACCAATGCTCCCAAGGTATCGTTATCACCGAAACGGATTTCATCAGTCACCACCGTATCATTCTCATTAATAATTGGAATCGCACCAAGATCAACTATTGAACGAAGCGTACTGCGCGCATTTAAATATCTTTTTCGATTGGATAGATCGTCATGCGTTAATAAGACCTGAGCCGTATGTAAACCATGGCGCTGAAAGGCCTCCTCGTACGCCTGAACAAGCCCCATCTGACCAACGGCTGCCGCAGCCTGCAAAAGATGCAGAGCCTCAGGGCGCTCTTTGATGCCTAAGCGAAACATCCCCTCTGCAACAGAACCAGAAGAGACAAGAATCAACTCCAAACCTGATCGGCGCAAGACGACTAACTGGTCGACCCAATCATTTATTGAATCGCGAGCTAAACCCCTCCCATCATCCGTTAGGAGTGCACTACCTATCTTAACGACCCAACGCCCAGAATGAGCAAGACTTTCTCGAGACACAGACATAGATTCAACCTAATTAAACCAAGAACAACCTAACACCACAATCAAGGCGCATAGAAAACCTCAGCCTGATCATCATCATCATCATCATCGTCGTCATAATCATCACCGTCATCATCAACCTCCAAACCAGCCGCTCTTGCAGCTCGTTGAGCCTCTTTGAAAGCCTGTAAATTTTCTCGGGCCTCTTGCTGCATTTTTTGCTTAATCAGCAATTCTTGTTCAGCCAACTCCTGATCCACGGCTTCCGCCTCATTCTTGGCATCAATCCAAGTCATAATATCACGACATAAGACATCCAAGCCCTGAGATTTCATGGCTGAAACCTTATAAACAGGCCCCGTCCACGCCAATGACTTTATGAGCGCAGAACAAATTTCTTCATGCTGACTCTCAGGCAACAAATCGAGCTTATTCAATACTAACCAACGATCACGCCCCGCCAAAGTAGGGCTGAATTTCTCTAACTCACCCACTATAGCCCTAATTGAATGCTCAGGATCTGACTCATCAAAAGGCGCCATATCGACAACATGCAATAACAAGCGCGTTCTAACCAAATGCTTAAGGAACCTGATCCCTAAACCCGCACCTTCAGCTGCGCCTTCGATCAAACCCGGTATATCAGCAACAACGAAACTTTTATGCTCTTGCACACGCACCACGCCTAAATTAGGAATAAGCGTTGTAAATGGGTAGTTGGCAACTTTTGGCTTCGCTGCCGAAATAGAACGAATCAATGTAGACTTACCCGCATTAGGCATACCTAAAAGACCAACATCCGCCAATACTTTCAGCTCAAACCGAAGCGTTCTAGCCTCACCCTCACCACCTTTAGTAGTTTGCCTAGGAGAGCGATTCACACTTGACTTAAAACGTGTATTCCCCAAACCATGAAAGCCCGCCTGAGCAACAATTAAGCGCTGCCCAATAGAGGTCATATCACCCAAAACCTCTTCAGTATCAACGTCAATCACAGACGTCCCTACAGGCACCTGCAAGACTAGATCCTCACCTTTCGCACCCGTACACTGCCGACCT
>CAXBKC010000190.1:0-7498 GCA_963975615.1 uncultured Oleiphilus sp. | reverse complement strand
CAAGAATTAAAAAAATTAGAAGAAGATAATCCAGAATTGATCAGCGATGATTCCCCTACACAACGTGTAGGTGCTAAGCCGCTCGCAGCATTCAAGCAAATTGAGCATAAAGTGCCCATGCTATCTTTGGATAATGCATTTTCTTCTGAAGATCTAGGTCAGTTTCACAAAAGAATCTCTAAGATATTAGAAGGTCAAGGTTTGCTTGGTAAACCAATCGAACTAACTGTCGAGCCAAAATTAGATGGTGTTGCAGTTAGCTTATTCTACAAAGCAGGTAAGCTTATCTATGGAGCAACTCGTGGCGATGGTAAAATAGGCGAGGATATCACCCAAAATGTTCGAACTATTAATTCAATTCCTTTAGTCTTAAGAGAGCAAGATTATCCTGATGAGTTAGAGGTTCGAGGTGAAATTTTCATGCCTTTAGCCTCTTTCAATGCACTTAATGAGCATGCTCAACTTCAAAACACGAAAGCCTTCGTTAACCCTAGAAATGCTGCTTCAGGGAGTTTAAGGCAGTTGGACTCTAGAATCACTGCTAGCCGGCAATTGAAGATGTGTGCTTATGGTGTTGGTTTTACAAATGCAAATCATATCGCATCAACCCATTTTGAAAGCCTTAAACAGCTTAATGAATGGGGGTTTCATATTAGCTCTGAACTTGTAAGTACAGACTCTATCGATGAGTGTTTTCAGATTTGTCAGAAATTAAATGATAAAAGATCATCATTGGATTATGAGATTGATGGTGCTGTTATTAAAGTAAACCATTTTGAGCTTCAAGAAGCTTTAGGTTTTGTTTCCCGTTCACCACGTTGGGCTATTGCATATAAATTTCCGGCTCAAGAAGAAATAACGACATTATTAGATGTTTCAAGTCGGAAGGACTGGCGTCATCACACCTGTTGCAAGGCTAGAGCCTGTGTTTGTTGGTGGTGTAACCGTTAGCAATGCGACCTTGCATAACATGGATGAAATTAAGCGCCTGGATTTAAAAATCGGCGATAAGGTTATTATAAGGCGTGCAGGGGATGTGATTCCAAAGATCGTCAGCGCTGTCTCTAGTATGCGTACGGAAAGTCAGTTTTTACGTGAAATTCACTTGCCTGAAGCTTGCCCTGTTTGTGGCTCGCCTATCGATATTGAATCTACAGGAGTGTTAGCACGATGTAGTGGGTCTCTTATTTGTTCTGCGCAATTAAAAGAGTCTTTAAAGCACTTTGTATCTCGCAAAGCAATGGATATTGATGGTTTAGGTGATAAATTAATTGATCAGCTTGTTGAAAGGGCGTTAGTTAAAGGTTTACCTGACATTTTTTTGCTCGACATTAAAAAATTATCATTGCTGGATAGAATGGCCGAAAAATCTGCTACAAAGCTAGTTCAGGCTATTGAATCCTCTAAAACTGTCCAACTTTCTCGTTTTATTTATGCTTTGGGGATACCTGAGGTCGGAGAAACGACAGCGGAACTCTTAGCCTTTCATTTTTTAAGTCTTGAAGCAATCGCCCAGGCGGATCAAGAAACTCTGATGGCGTTGCAAGATATCGGTCCAGTCGTCGCAAAAAATATTGAAACTTTCTTTGCCCAAGAAATTAATATTGAAAAACTTAAGTTACTGCAAAGTTACGGTATTAAGCTGATTGAACCTGAAGTACCAAAAGCAGAAAACCTTGTGTTGTCTGGAAAAGCTTTTGTAATTACAGGTACTCTGCCTTCAATGAGTCGAGATGATATGAGTCAACTTCTTAAAAGATCGGGAGCAAAGGTTCAATCAAGCGTGTCAAAGAAGACTGATTATCTTGTTTCTGGGGAAGCTGCAGGCTCAAAGCTTAAAAAAGCCTTGGATATTGGTATTCCAGTCTTGTCTGAAGGCGATGTACTTAAGCTGCTAGAATAGCACGTAGCCACTTTCCCTTTATCTCATCAAAATAGTGTGAACCAAAGAGCGTTTCAGGGCTTCATGGCTATTACTTACCACTAGAATTTAATATCATCATTGTTAATTCAGTTATTTGTATACTTTACATTGCTAACTTATGAGCACCTTAATGGATTATCTAAAAACACTAATAAGACTTACTTTTATATTATTTGTCGTTAATTCAATATCGGGTTGTGATACTGAGGTGAGCCCAGAGCCTCTTCAGATTAAAGGCACGCCCCCCGATTTTCTTTATTACGACGGTAAGTTTGAATATAAATTTGGTGCATCTGGTGGAGATGGAGTTTACCGGTATCGTTATATACAAAAGCCAATCATAGAAGATAATGAAGAGTTGGAAGATAATCCTATAGAAATGAGTATAGAGGTAGTGGATGATGCAGAGCCAGGATTCATCCTTAGGGCTACGCCAAAAATACCTGCTAATTTCGATGAATTAAAGGATCAAAAATTCAGGTATCAAATTGAACTGACAGATGGAAGAAATACAACGGTTGAAAGTTACGATTTTACTTTAAAAAAGAATACAATCAAAATCGTAAATGCCATCAATATTAAAGAGGGAGCGGTAACTAATACAGCGGCTATTAACCTTCAAAGTCAATTACAATTCGAAGAAGGGCGTAAAAGATTGTGCAGTGATCTTTCTGAGAACACCTATGAGAAAAGATTAACTGAGAAGGGCTATGTTTATCCTGTTGTATTCCAAGTCGCTACAAATACTCAGGTTGCGTCAAGGACTAAATTATATTATCGATTCAAATCCAATTACAATGATAGTGAGCCTGAAAGATCGCCGAGAAATATTAATTTTGCCCGCAAGGATGTAGATTATCTTGATGAAGAAAGATCAATTGTTTTAGAGCCAGGTATGATTTCCTGTGTGGTTTATATAGAGATGCTTGATGACTTAATTATTGAGGATAAAGAGCTGGTAACAATTGAGTTCTTCAAGCATGAAGGTGGGGCATTAGACTATAGCGGTGCAAGAGCAAATTTGGAAATAGTTGATAATGAAATCCTCCCAAGTTATGTACCTAAAAATATTGTTAGAAGCGTTGGTGATAAAATAATTGTACCAATACGCCTTTCACGACCAGTAGATTACCCTTCAACTATTAATGTCTCGATCGACACTGACAAAACAACTGCCCATCCTAATGATTATAAACTAGAGCCTGAAAGTGGTGTTATCACGATTGCACCAGGAGAAATTGAAGCGTCTTATAGTATTTCTTTATTAGAAAATACAGTGGAAACTAGTCCTACATACATAGATAAAATTATTACTCTTACTACAGACGTAGACAAAATTATCGATGCCAAACCCTATACAATTGAAATCAATGAATGGTCTAGTGGAATAGATATTGCCTCTGAAGTTGTTGGAAACACTGTAAATGATGAGGAAGTGATTGATTTTGTTTCTGATGGAGACGGCATTATTACGACGTTAGTAAAATCAAATGCCGGTGGGAGTTCAACGGCAATATTGCGGTCTTATAATCGTGATTCCTCGCCGACAACTTTTTCATCATTAGCTCATCTAGAGCTGTCTAGATCTGGCATAAATTTAACGCCGAAAGCCTTAGTAAATAATGTTAATGTATTGACCTCTAATCTTGTCGTAGTGTTAAACGTAGATGGCCTGTTCGCAGATGTATATCGGGGTGGATCTGATTTCGTTGTCATGCATTTTCAAAAAGAAAGAGATGGTCAGTATAATTTAATTTCTTCCAAACAGTATGGAACTGAAGGCGACGATATTGTAGCTGGGTCCACCCTTAAAAATGACACTATCTATGTGTATGGTAAAACAAATGGAGAAAGCTTTGAGGGGGCGCCTGGATTTGAGAGTAATAATGGCGGTGAAGATGGGTTTCTGTATGCAATCGATTTAGCTAATAATACTTATAGGTGGTCTAGATTTATTGGCACGAGTGATCAGGATAATCTTGTTAGCATTGATGTTGGAAATAGAGAGCTTATATCGCTTGGTTCTACCATAAATACGGATGAAGATGCTTTTATCAGAAAGTTTTCTAGCATAACAGGTTTAGACCTCGAAGATGAAGCAGCTACTGTAATTAGCTCACGTAGAAATGATAGGCCAGTGTCAGTAAGGTTCGACTCTACTGCGAGTAACTACAGAGTACTTCTTGATAGTGATGCAAATTTAGATGTCATTGATCAATTTACCCCATCCCTAAGTCGTGATATTCAGCTTTTGTCTTATGATTCTACAAACGAAAAAGGATCAGTAATATCTTTTGCAACAGAGCAAGAAGATATCGCTCAATACCTTGAAAATATGCCAGATAACTTGAACATGCTAGTTGGTGGGGATACTTATGGGGAGTTTTTAGGTAATACAAAAAGAGGCAGCACAGGTACAGATGCTTTTATTTCGATAGTGAGTACAGAAAATACTAATAATCTAGATATTTTATCGAGGCTGCAATTTGGAACGTCTGCCGATGATCAACTAATTTCAATTAAACCGGTTAGTAATACAAAATTCTTTGCCCTTTGGAGCGAAAAGTTTACACAGTTAAATAATATGGTTTACCGCATTTCGGCGTTTTCAGTTGATGGGAAGAAGCTGAGCAGAGATCCAGAGTAAATTTTCTACTCTCAACTTGGGTTTGTGACTATCGTCACTGATCGACAGTCTTAATTACAATTCAATTTTAAGTGTTTATTCCATGCCAAAAAAAACAATTACCTCGCGAAGTGGTCGCTTTCTTAAATTGGCAGGTATGACTGCCTCTGTTGCGGGCAGGTATGCTTCTGAGCGTGTCCAATCTGCATTTTCAGCTAACGAAACAATTGATGCTCGTAAAAAAATAGCTTACGAAAAAATGGCTGATGATATTGTTGGCACTTTGGGAGAGCTAAAGGGTGCAGTAATGAAAATTGGCCAGATTGCCTCCCAGACCCAAGACTTACTTCCTAAGGAATTTTCTGAAGCGCTCAAAAAGTTACAGAAAGAAGCGCCGCCTGTCGATTTCTCCGTTATAAAAGAACAAGTTGAAAATGAACTTAAAGGGCCTTTAAGTGCTCTGTTTAAAAGCTTTGATGTGGAACCGTTTGCTTCCGCATCAATAGGTCAAGTGCACCGCGCAGTGACATTTGAAGATAAGCAGGTGGTAGTAAAAGTTCAGTATCCGGGTGTTGATCGATCTTGTGACTCTGATTTAAAGCAGCTTAGGTTGGCGCTGAAGTTAGGTGGATTGCTTAAAATGCCCAAAAAAAGTGTTGATGCATTGTTCTCCGAAATTCAGGCTAGACTTCATGAGGAGCTAGACTATATAAATGAAGCAAGCAATATTCGCTTATTTAGTGCATTTCATCAAAAGCATCAAGATATTTTAATACCAGAAGTTTATAGTAAATTATCTACCCGACATATTTTAACTTTGGAATACTTAGAAGGTGATCATGCTGAAGAATTAGCTGAAAGAGCTTATTCTCAAGATCAAATAAACCAGTTGGGTGAGAATTTATTTAAAATGCTAGCTGCACATTTGTTTGAGTTTCAACATATCCATGGAGATCCTCATCCAGGTAATTTTGCTTTTAGAAAAGACGGAAAGATAGTTATATATGACTTCGGTTGCATAAAGATTCTTAAGCCTGAAATAGTAGAAGCCTATACAGATGCAATAAGTGCTAGTTTGGCAGAAGATTATGATTCTGTTGATGATGCATTACAACGGTTAGGGGCGAGGGTGGCTCAAAAAGAATCGCCGGGTGAAGACTACTATAAAGTTTGGCGAAATATCTTTTTTGAACCTTTCTTATGGCAAGGTGAATATAATTTCAAATCCGCCAAGCTTCATGTATATGCTGCAAAACAAACACCCTTACTATTTAAGTATTTGTCTCACTTTAAACCGCCGGTTGAAAGCTTATATATAGATAGAATGATTAGTGGGCATTATTGGCTGATGAAGAGCATGGGCGTTGAAGCTAATTTTAGAGTGATATTAAATCAGTATATAAAAGAGTAAGACTTTTGCGCGGTGGTCGTGTAAAAGTCTCTGACCTTAGATTATATAAAATTAATTATAAGTGATACTGCTGCCGCTATGATAGCTATGATTGCTATGTTGCTAGCCTTTTTAGCTTGACTAATATATGGCGCAATATCTTGTTGTACCTGTATTTGAGCTTGGGCTGCGCTTACTTTGGCGGCGACGGCTTCAGCAGCACTCATAGCAATTTTTTCCCCTCTTTCAGCACCAGATTCTGCACCGCTTTGACTTGCGATTTGTTTTATTTGATCCAGTATTTGTGGCGTAAGGTCTGATTTCTGTTCTATTAAATCACGAATACTTTTGATTTCGCTAGTGATCTGAGTTTGTAATTGCGTTGTGGTTTGCCTTAAGCTCGCATCAAGTACAGCTTGAGATACTAGGTTAATATTATTGTCTTGTCTTGAGCTTAGCTTACGAATATCACTATTATTTTCTTGTGTATTAGTTTCAAGTTTTAGAAGTGTTGAGTTTAGCGGTTGAAGCGCATCTGTGAGTGCGCGAGAAATTAGTTGTGCAGACACTTCCTCAATTAATTCTTTGCTCATTTCTTCTTCCTCTTCCTCGGCTGAGTTTGTGATTTTCTGGTTTATATCATCACTATTTATATCTGCAATGTTAGGCTCTAAAGTTTCTGGTTCAGAAGCTTCAGCCTCAACTATATCTTGATCAGTTACGCTTTCTTGCCTCGTTTCATCAGCAATTATATCTCGCGCATTTAATTCATCTATCAGATCTCTTAGACGTTCAGGTTTTGCCGGTTTTCCAAGCATTCCATACGCACCTGCTTCTCTGACCTCTGCTTCATAGGCCTCACCTTCTTTTGATGTATACATCAAAATAGGGATATGACTCGTTTGTGGATTTTTCGTTATCTCGCGAGTAGTTTCTAAGCCATCCATTCCTGGCATCATATGGTCCATAAAAATCACATCAGGCAAAGAGTTGCTTGCCAAGTAGCTTATAGCTTCCTCGCCAGACTCTACCATATCTACTTCTAAACCATGTTTCTGCACTAAACGGCTCAGCATAATGCGTGCAGATTTTGAATCATCAATGACTAATGCTGTGCTGACAGCCATGTTCGCTCCTGAAAACAAGTCGTAATTGTCTAAAGCATAGATGATTTTAAAATAAGTAGGATCTTTTTTGGTGAATTTACGCTAAAAAAAGTTGCTTAAGTTGCGATGAGTGTTGAATTATGTGATCTGCACGCCATTCAAGTATTTCAGATTTATTCTCTATATATCCATATTCTGCTGCAACTGTAATCATATTTGCAGCATT
Source organism: uncultured Oleiphilus sp. (assembly GCA_963975615.1). GTDB lineage: Bacteria > Pseudomonadota > Gammaproteobacteria > Pseudomonadales > Oleiphilaceae > PZPK01. Next base: position 226 of record CAXBKC010000190.1, on the reverse strand, counting down.
GCCAGAGGCAATATCTCTTTCGTGATCACCAACATAAACGCTATTTTCAAGCTGAATACCAAGTTTTTTGGCCGCTACAAACATGGATTCAGGAGAAGGTTTAGGGTGCGCTACATCATCGGCGCAAAGTAAGAGCGAGCATCTTGTTGTTAGGTTAAGTTTTATCAACAGCTCTTCACTAAATTTTCTGGGTTTATTGGTGATTATGCCCCAAGGGATTTTTTGT
>CAXBKC010000189.1:0-7508 GCA_963975615.1 uncultured Oleiphilus sp. | reverse complement strand
GTCTAAGACAGACATAATGATGGGCTCCATTAAGCTCGTCATATTATCTACTAAGTCGTCAACTTCATTTTCAAAGTGAGTCGCAACTTTATCCAACATCGTGTCTAAGGCGCCAGACTCTTCACCGATTGAAACCATTTGAACAGCCATTGAAGGAAAAACGCCAGTCGCTTTCATAGAGAATTGTAATTGTGTACCTGATGAAACATCGTCACGTATTTTGTATACAGCATTTCGATAAACAACGTTGCCGGTTGCGCCAGCGACTGAATCAAGGGCGTCAACTAGAGGTACACCTGCGGAAAAGGTCGTTGAAAGTACACGAGCAAACCTTGCAATAGAGGATTTATCGGTAATATCGCCTACAATGGGAATCTTCAGCATAAATCGATCAAGGGCGTCTCTAAAAGCTTCAGAGCGTATTTTTGCTTGTTTAAAAATATAGCCTATTGCGACCAGGGAAATAATAACAATTAGCCAATATTCTTGCATCCATTCAGATAACCGAACAACAAACTGAGTTAATGCAGGTAATTCAGCGCCAAAGTTATCAAACATAGTTTGAAATGATGGAACTACTTTGATCAAAAGAATAGTTGTCACAATGAAGGCAACAGCAACAACTGCTATAGGGTAACTCATGGCTTTCTTTACTTTCTTTTTAAGTAATTCAGTTTTTTCCATGTAGTTTGCGACACGGTCTAGCATGGTTTCTAGAGCGCCAGATTTTTCACCAGAATCTACAAGGTTACAAAATAGGTCATCAAATTGAGCGGGGTGTTTCCTTAGTGCGCCGGCAAAATTATTACCAGCGGATACATCATTTTTAATATCTAGAACAAGGTCTCTTAGAGTTGGGTTTTCTAAACCATCAGCAACAATATCGAAAGACTGTATTAACGGGACACCGGCCTTCATCATAGTGGCTAGCTGTCGAGTAAATATAGCAATATCAAAAGGGGTGATTTTCTTCTTTTTCTTCGAGCCAAAAGCTGCGCTCTGTTTTCTAACCTTACTGGGTTTAACGCCTTGCTTGCGAAGTTGTGCTTTAACAACTGCCATATTGGCGCCATTCAGTACGCCGCTAGTCTTGTTGCCTTTTCGGTCTGTACCTTCCCAGCTAAATAATGAGTTCTTTTCTGTTTTCGTTGCCATGGTTTAGTCCTTTGTCACTCGTTCGACTTCTTGAAGGCTGGTTACACCTTCAATGGCTTTTACTAAAGCCGATTTTCTGAGATTATTAAAACCTTCTTTTTCAGCCTGTTTAGCAATTTCAATTGATGTTGCTTCAGACATAATAAGCTCCGATATAGTCGGTGTAATCTTAACGACTTCATATATGCCGACACGTCCTTTATAACCATTACTACATTTATCACAGCCTTTAGGACCATACAGCGTAAATCCTGTATCAATTTGTTCTTTTGTGAACCCTTCCTTTTCAAGTGTTTCTTTTGGAATTGTTAACGGCTCTTTGCAGTGAGAACAAAGTCTTCTTGCCAAGCGCTGAGCAATGATCAAACTGACAGATGTTGCTATATTGAAAGCGGGTACACCCATATTCAATAGGCGAGTCAAAGTTTCAGGTGCGCTGTTTGTGTGAAGTGTCGACATAACCATGTGGCCTGTCTGCGCTGCTTTGATAGCAATACCGGCAGTTTCTAAATCACGTATTTCACCAACCATTACCACATCAGGATCCTGACGTAAGAAAGAGCGAAGTGCTTCTGGAAAACCTAGGCCCACTTTGGTGTTGACGTTGACTTGGTTAATGCCTTCAAGGTTGATTTCAACAGGGTCTTCAGCGGTAGAAATATTCGTTTCAGGTGTGTTAAGTATATTTAGGCCGGTATAAAGTGAGACCGTTTTACCACTACCCGTCGGGCCTGTTACTAATATCATGCCTTGTGGTTGTTTGAGTGCATCCAAATAAAGTTCTTTTTGCCCTTCCTCATAACCCAGTGCATCAATACCCATCTTGGCACTATTTGCATCCAAAATACGCAATACAATTTTCTCACCCCATAAAGTGGGCAAGGTGTTAACACGAAAATCTATCGATTTGGTTTTCGAAAGCTTTAATTTAATACGGCCATCTTGTGGCACACGTCTTTCAGATATATCTAATTGAGACATAACTTTTAAGCGAGCAGATATTTTAGGCGCTAGTTTAATAGACGGTTTAGACACTTCATGTAAAATACCATCTGTACGATAGCGAACGCGGTATGTCTTTTCGTAAGGTTCAAAGTGTAAATCTGAAGCCCCGCCTTTTATGGCATCCAGTAGCATCTTGTTGACATATTTAACGATAGGGGCGTCTTCAGTATCGCTAGCATTGACCTCTTTATCTTTATCGTCTTGTTGATCAACGTCTAAGCCTTCAAGGTCAGCATCATCAAGATCACCCATAGTAGTATCTTGAGACTCAAGGTACTTTTCTATACCTTGGCTTAATTTGTCATCTTCAACTAAGACAGCATCAACACTTAAACCCGTATGAAATTTAATTTCATCTTGCGCATTTATATTGGTCGGGTCAGATACCGCAATGAATAATCTGTTGCCTCTTATATAGAGGGGGAGAGCTCTATGTTTTCGAACGAGCTTCTCATCAACAATTTTTTCGGGCTGCATTTCGATCATGAAAGCAGAGAGGTCTAAAACTGGTACGCCAAATTCTTGGGCAGCAGAAAAAGCAAGATCTCGAGCTTTCGCCATACTCGAATTCACAAGATGAGTAATTAACGAAATATTATTTTCTTTTGCATAGACTTGTGCCTTTTTAGCGCTGTTTTCGTCAATAATTTGATCGAGAACAAATTTTCGGGCTAAGCCTGTGAGCGTAATGTTATCTGCTGTCATGTAATATATCTGATATCTTTATTGTGTTGATGTGGATATAGCAATTATTAATCTATACATACTTCTATAGGTAATAATGTAACGCATAAAAAAGAGTGTAGTGTATCTTTGTGCTTTTAAAAGAAAAGATGAGCCATTCTAGCTAAAAATGAGTATTAGGTAAGTATCTTGGTTTTAAGTATACAGACAAAGCTGACAAAAATTGTCACTAAATAACAATCATGTATGAAGTATGCCGTTAAGTTTACGGAGTATTGATTTTAACTTATTAGTATAAGTTCATGAAAACAAATAAGTTTAAAAAAATATTTGTACTTGGCACAAGCTCTGCTATGTTTAATGTCAGGCACGCTTGAAAACGAAAGCAAGCGGTCATATTTTATTAATCTGGAGAAAGTCTATGAAAAACATGAAAACAAATCAGCAAGGTTTTACCCTAATTGAATTAATGATCGTTGTAGCGATTATCGGTATTTTGGCAGCAGTTGCGATTCCTGCTTATCAAGATTATACAGTGCGTGCGAAAGTGACTGAAGTGTTAGGTATTGCATCTTCTGCTAAAACAAGTATTTCTGAATATTATTCTAGTGTAAATGATATGCCAACCTCTGCAGCTATTGCTGGTGTAAATACCAATCCTGCTCAAAGTACTTATATAAGCCTTATTGGATACACTCGAACAAGTGCAACAGTTGGTTTTGCAACTTATACGCTAGATAATCTAAATGCTGATGCTGATGGCTTTACTATTGTATTTTCAGGTACTGGCTCTACAAATGGCGTAAGCTGGACCTGTAATACAGGTACTGCTCCTAAAAAATATCTCCCTGCAAACTGTCGATAAGATTAGTTTCATTATTTAGTTATTTTTAAATTTAGTTTAATAGCGGAGAGCAGTTGCTCTCCGTTTTTTTATGGGTTACTTCGGCGCACGAGATGAATCTTAAAAGAATTCTAAGCTTGTATTCAATAATATTAATTACCTTTGTAATATATTGGTGCGGGATATCTGGTCCGTTATTACTCGATGATTTTCAAAACCTTGAGCCACTTGGATACTATGGTGGAGTAGTCGATTGGGAGTCAGCTAAGCGTTTAATTTTTAGCAATGGCTCTGGCCCACTAGGGCGACCTGTCGCAATGGCCTCTTTTTTACTTGACGACAACTCATGGCCTGCTGCAAATGTTGCAGGTTTTAAAATTACGAATATTGCTTTCCATATTTGTACTGGTTTGATTGTTTTTTTAGTGATCTGTCGTTTATTAAAGCAAGAGTTTAACTTTCTTCAACGAAGGGCAGAGCTCTTTGCTTTAGCTGTTATGGCTATTTGGTTATTGCATCCAATCCACGCGTCAACAGTTCTATATGTTATACAAAGAATGGCCATTTTGTCAGCGCTATTTTCTTTGGCTGCTTTTTTATGCTATTTACAATTTCGTTACTATTATCGACAGCACTTTTTAGCTAAGTCTTCGCTAAGTTTGTTGTTTGGCATAATCTTTTTTTTGTTGGCTATTTTTTCAAAAGAAAATGCATTTCTCCTCGTACCCTTTATCTTTTTATGCGAATTTTTTATTTTAGAAGGCGGAATGCCTGTAAAGCTAAAGCGGATCGGGAGATGGTCTACCTATACAATTGTTCTCTCTAGCCCGCTCTGGTTGTATACGACTTATGATATTTGGGGTATTGGTTATGCAATAAGAGACTTTGATTTTACTGAAAGAGTAATCTTACAAGTAGCCGTTTTAGGTGATTACTTAAGTAAGTTGATATTTCCAAGCGTTGGAAGCATGAATTTATTCGATGAGCGTTTCACCTCGACATCAATTTCATTTTCAAATAGCAACTTTTTAAAGGGTTTGTTTTTTAGTTTCGTTCTATGTGTTTTCGGTTCTTATGCGATATATAAAAAACAGCGTCTTTTGGTCTTCGGGCTGGCATGGTTTTTGTGCTTTCATTTGTTGGAAACGAGCATCTTTCCATTAGAACTATATTTTGAACATAGAAATTATCTTCCTTCGGTTGGCATATTTATTGTCTTGGTTGCTTTAGTAAATAGATTACAAGAAAAATTATCGTCTTTTTTTGTGCCGGTTTCACTTATAGGGGCTTTTCTATTTTACTTATGTTTTTCTATTTTGATTTTAGCTAAAACCTGGGGTGATCCCTCAGCCTTATTCATAAAGTTTACAGGTGATGAGCCATCATCGGTTAGGGCTAAGTCAACATATGCCGCCCACCTTGAGAGTCTTAAGTTACCTGACTTTGCTTTGTCGGAAATTGAAGAGGCTATATTGTTAAGGCCAGATAAGTTGAGCCTTGCACTCTACAAATTACGACTTGTTTGTGAATATGGACTTGAGACAGATAAAAATATACTTATTGATAATATATTTAGCGCAAATTACTTTGAGCCTGGAGCACTTTTTCATTTAAAGCGACTCGCTACAATGCAAGGTGAAAATTGCGCGTTACTAGTTAATGATGTGCCGATGATTGAGCAAATATTTGAAAGTGTGGAATCAATGAATGGTTTTGGCTTAAGGCCAACAATGGTAGCACAATACTATTATATCAAAACTGATTATTATGTAAGTAATCGAATGTTCGAACTAGCAATGGAGGCTCTTGATAAAGCAATCGAGTTTACGCCAACGGTAGATTTATGGTTGAAGAAAACGGTTTTATTCACTTCTGCTGAGCTTTATCCTCAAGCGATAACATCAGCAAATGTTGCTTTAGATTTAGACAAAAACCGTGGGCTTTTTATTCCTTCACGAGCCGATGAAATTGAATACATAATTATGTCATTGCAGAACCAACAAGACAAACAACAATAACATTAGACTCAAAGCACCATGGAAAAATATTAAGTATGAAAATATCAGTGATTTTGCCAGCAAAAAATGAAGACTCAGTTGTTGGTCAGGTTGTTCAACAAATTTTGACATTACACCCGGAAGTAGAAGTTATTGTTGTTGATGACGGCTCTACGGATAATACAAAAATTAAAGCTGAAAGCGCAGGAGCGAAAGTCGTTTCTCACCCGTATTCAAAAGGAAATGGAGCATCAATAAAAACAGGTGCTAGAGCAGCAACTGGAGATATTTTTGTTTTCATGGATGCTGATGGGCAACATAGACCAGAAGATATCAATCGTTTATTGCAAAAGCTTAACGAGGGGTTTGATATGGTTGTGGCTGCTAGAGACTCAAAGTCACAAGCAAGTTTAGGTCGTTTGGCAGCTAATCGTTTATATAATCGACTAGCAAGCTGGATGGTAGGGCATGAAGTAGAAGACCTTACATCAGGTTTCCGTGCAGTACATGCAGGTCTATTCAAGCAATTCTTGGCTATATTACCGAATGGCTTTTCTTATCCGACCACAATTACAATGGCATTTTTTCGTGCAGGTTATTCAGTAAATTATGTTCCTATAGTAGCTGACAAACGAATAGGAAAAAGCCATATCAACTTAGTAAAAGACGGGCTCAGATTTTTGTTGATAATTTTTAAAATTGGGACACTGTATTCACCATTGAAGCTTTTTACACCAATTAGTCTTATTTTTTTTCTTATTGGTATTTTTTATTACATCTATACGTTCTCGGTAATGGGAAGGTTTACGAATATGAGCGCGTTAGTGCTTTCCATATCTGTAGTTATTTTCTTAATGGGACTAATTTCAGAGCAAATTACCATGTTAATGTATACCAGCAGAAGTGGTCCTCGTGAATCTGATAAACGAAATACTATTGACTCATAAAAACACTGTTTATCTTATTCCACTAAATAAAAAATCTAGATTAGATTATGTCCTTAGTATTGGTCGGCAATAGAATATAGGGTCGTTAGATAGTAAGTTTCGGAATTTAAAATGAAAAAGAAGAAAGTACTGGTTTTGGCCTCAACATATCCTCGCTGGCAAGGTGATTATGAACCTGGATTCGTGCATGAATTAGCGAAACGTCTGGTTACTGATTTTGAGGTTACTGTCTTATGTCCTAGTGCTGATGGTGCTATGAAAATTGAGCAGATGGAAGGCGTCACAGTTTGCAGGTACAGGTATGCCCCAGCTGGTGCAGAAACACTTGTAAATGGTGGCGGTATTATTTCCAACCTTCGTCAGCATAGTTGGAAGTGGATACTTGTTCCCGGATTTTATTTAGCTCAAATACTGGCTGTTCGAAAGTTGATACGAACATTTAAACCCGATGTTATTCATGCTCATTGGCTGATACCTCAAGGATTGGCTATTGCTATTCTTTGTCGGTTATCCTTGAACACTACACCTTTTGTTGTGACCTCTCATGGAGCTGATTTATTTGCATTGAGATCTCCTTTATTTGCGAAATTGAAGAAGTTTGTTGCTCGGTATGCGGTTTCTTTAACGACGGTAAGCAGCGTGATGAAGGAAGAGCTTATATGTCTTGGTGTTGATAGCTCTAAAGTAGACGTTTGCCCTATGGGTGTAGATCTGCAGAATACTTTCGTTCCAAATCTGCAGAAAAATAGATGTATTAATGAAATACTATTCGTAGGCAGGCTAGTAGAAAAAAAAGGCCTTAGGTATTTGATAGAGGCCATGGTTTCTGTCAGGCATAAGTTTCCGGATGCATATTTGTCTATCATTGGTTTTGGT
>CAXBKC010000188.1:0-7512 GCA_963975615.1 uncultured Oleiphilus sp. | reverse complement strand
AGAATCAGACTGAACTTCGTGAGTATAGTTTACAGAAGTCGGTTTATGATTTGCTAGCCATGTTCTAAAACAGGTTCCCTGCTCTATAACTAATAACGTTGAAAAGGAATTTTTATAGTCTTTCAAGTCGCCCTGAAATAAAATAGACGGTATGCTTATATTAAAATCAAACCCAGGCTCATCAGGATCTAGCACGCCATTGTTATCCGTATCCGGATCGTTCGGGTTAAACTTCAAGACGACTTCAATGCCGTCACTCAGACCATCACCATCGGTATCCGCTAAGGTAGGATTAGTAAAGGTAACGTTAACTTCTGCCCCATCGCTCAGACCGTCCCCATCAGTATCTGCGTTAAGAGGGTCTGTTATGGTATCAGGGTAAAGAGGGTCTGTAGTCCTGATATTAAGCTCATCCCAGTCAGATAATCCATCTTTGTCTGTATCAAATACATTGACTTTAGTGTTATTAACTAGCTCGAGTTCATTCGACAAACCATCAAAATCATTATCCGCAATAGTATTATCTGGATCCATAATGTTATTTGGGTCTGTATCTATATCTATTTCCACACCATCTAAATAGCCATCACCATCAGTGTCGGAATTAGTTGGGTCGGTAAAGTGAATATTTATTTCATCATAATCACTTAAGCCATCGCTATCTGTGTCTTTAAGGTTTGGGTTTGTTTTATTTACTGCTTTTAATTCATCTAAATCACTTATACCATCTGAATCGAGATCGTCAGGCAAGCCTTCAGTCAATACAGAGCATTGAGCATCATTTCGGAAATAATCTAAATGATTGGGGACACCGTCATTATCGTTATCTAAATCTGTTTCAGGGTCTGACTGGTTATTAGCTAAGCTAGTTAAGTTCACACCAACAGAGGCTGTTGCTATATGGGAAAAAGCTCTATCAACTTGAGCACCTTTTGGAAGTAACAAAAGCTCAACCTTGTCACCATAGCTCAATTTAGAACCTGGATAAGTTAAAGTTTTAATCGTTTCATCAATAAAATCATTAACTTCGCTATCAATAAGAATTCCATTAATTCTCCATCTAGCTTCAATAATTTCCAATTCGTTATCAGTGAAATCGTCTGTATTTAACGAGATATCATTATTCACCTCGACCGTTACTGGAGAGAGAGAAAATTGACTAGCATTTCTGTCAAACACAATACTTCCAACAATTAAGTCTGCTGTTACAGAATTAAGACCATTGATCTGAAATTTGTACGAAACGCTGATTGAATCGCCGAATCTAAATCTAGTCGTACTTTGTGATGGAAAATATAACTGCGTTTCATTATCAACCTTTTTTCCGTTGATTTTCCAAATTGGAGTGAATGTTTCTTCGGTAAAAAACTGATCATTAGCGAATGGTTTTAATAAGCTTACGTTAACTATTCGATTGGCATCATCAATAAAAGATGCGTCAGCGTCTATTAATGGCACCAAGTCTTCGTTTATGTTACCTAAAATAACGGCTTCCAAGCTTGTGACTTTGAGTTCATCTGCACCGTGCTTAATATAAATATCACCACGAATCATATCACCTAATTCAAAGTTTGATGCTTCAAAGGCATATGGATATCTTTTATCACTTAATGAAAAAATATAATCATCAGTATCTATATTATTTTTATACCATTTAACAAAAATACTAGAATGATCACTTGGTAAAAGATCGCTATTAAAATTCACCAAATTGATGATTAGCGGAATATCATCTTCATGATCCTTTTCCGCAAAAATTATAGACTCAATACCGAGAACAAAAATATTATCATTAACGGTAATGGTTCTATTGTCTACTGTCTTAAAGTGAAGCGAGATTTTAGCAACATCACCAAACGCGGTTTGCCCGGAGTTTAGTGTGAGATCATCATCAGAAGTTAATATCGCCAATTGATTAACTATATAGTTACCATCTGAATCCTTTACGGTGCTTTCTCTCTCCAGTGTCCACTCAATGTCTAATAGGTTATTCGTAGCACTCGATAAATTTTGATTATCGATCTTTAAGCTTATGGCATTTCCAGGGTATGGATAACTCGCATCGCTATGAATATCGGCAATTTGTGTATTTCTATTAAACAATTTAGTGACATTTCCTGAAGCATACTCGACTAGTAAATACGTGCCTAACATGTGCATCGAAATAACTGGGTTGAACGAGTAAGAAGGTGAAAAGTCTTGCAGAGACTGAGTCTCAAATGAAAAGTAGTCTATTGCACCATTTTCATATGCTAAATAAACTCGTTTTGAAATATTGTCTACTAAGTTCAAATCAAAATTAACTAACTCTTTCGTTCCCGTGAGAGTAGGCGTCTTAATAAAGCCGTTATAGCCAGGTTTATTGGTATTAGCTCGAATAATGTAATGCCATTCTGGATTGTAGAACCATTTTTCATTAAGAAAGTTAATGTCAAATGACTTAGTTGCACTATTTTGTTTTGTCGCAAAACAGATCGGAGAATCCAGACTGTTAATATCACCATCAAAGTTAGTATCTAGAATGCCATCTTTTTCTAGATGGCAGAGACTATCCAGAGGATAGAAATCGTCGACATCTGATACACCATCACTGTCTTTATCTTGGTCATTGCCAACAACATTTTGATATATTGCTGAAGTAAAGCTTCTATCTCCTGAATTAAATTTCACAGATAGTGATAGTGAATCTTTTAAGTCGATATTAGATAAATCGGAGCTTGTTTGATTAGGGTTAGAAGAATTTACACTCGAATAAGAAAGTATCGTTCCATCACGATCGATTTTTTGTTCAATCGAGAAAATATCACTCAAAAGAGTAAGCGGTAAATAATCATCTACATTGTCAGTTAAATCAATATTGGAACAAATTGGATATAGGTGACATATGCCTTTGGTTGCTTTAAAGAGTGTAGTAACAGACTTACCTGGCTGGGGCTCAGCAGGGTCAAACTTGATTTGAATACTTCTCGGATTAATAACGTGAATAGGGATAAATACTGTATATGACTGCTTAGGTTGGATATCTGTAGTCAACTCAGCCTTTAGCAGATAATCACCCGGCACAGTAGCAAAAGCACTGAAACCAACAACACTATTAATACCTTCATTGGTTACTATAAAATCATTATTTGTAGGTGCTGAAATAAGATCATAAGTAGCACTTATTGGGGTTAAGATATCACCCAGACCGATACATGGCGAAGTAGTACATGAGCCTTCGATTTGTTCCAAATTAAATTGAAACTCTAAACTCTTATTGAACGGCATGTACTCTGTTTCAGAATTATCATAAGTGACTGACCAAATACCCGCATAACCAGCATTTAAATCTCTGGACCTGTTTTCATCTAAGGGGAACTGATCATCATTATCTAAAACCCCATCAGAATCCGAATCGAGCCCACCCATTGGCGCAATAACAATTACATCGGAATTTTTCGTTGGGAAAAAGTTAATAGATTCAGTTGGTAGAGTCGTCGATAGCTCATTATTCATTAAATAATAAACACCAGAAACAGGCTTATTGGTGCCTGGTATTATTCTTTCCGATGGATGAACCGTGAGTAAATATTGCAGCTGTGGGATATTAGATAATATATCAATAGCTTGATCTTTATAAAATCCATCAACCTGCCCGTCATTAAGGTCGTCAATCAATACTTCAAGTAAGTCAGTATCCTTTAGGTTGGTAAGCTCCACCAACTCATATAAGAATGAAGAGTAATTTTCTATGGATAAACGATACTGTATCGCCTGAAGCTCACTTTCTTGGGAATACTGCATTTGTGCTAAACGAACTGGTGATGACTTAAATATATTCTGTTCGGACAAGCCAATACCAAACGTGTCGCTGACAGTTTTAGAACTCGATTGAAGACTTGTTTTTAGTAATGATTCAGTAATTCTGTTTTCAGGCAGTAAGTCTAAATCAGAGTCTGTTCTTAGATTATCAAAAGACTTGAATTTTTCTAAGGTTAAGCCTACGGCAAAAGTAGTCAATGGAGTTGCGAAAAATGAAGGTCGTACTTCTAGTAATTTATCACTCGTCTGACTTTCTATCAGATCCTTATCTGTAATTATTTTACCATCTGAATCTTTTTGGAGATCGCCGTTCAATAAGAAAGATATGGTTACGTCTTCTTGTGAATTATCACCATTCCCTAAAATATCATCTGTATGAAAGATAGACTCCATTTTTTTGAATATAGGTACTTTACCCGTATTGAGGTCGATCGTCCTGTCTGATGAAATAGCTTCCATATAAACAAAACCGCGATATTGCCCTATAATTAAGCCTGCCAATATACCTTGATCGTTCGAAACACCAAAACTCAATCTATTTAATGGTAAATCATCCTCATCCTCACCTTCAATAATAAGCGACCCTCTAAATGCAATCTCCATTCTGGAGGAAAACACTTCAGTAGTATCATTGATTATAGTTTTTAATACTTGCTGGGGATCTGCATTTGTAGGAGCATCGATAGTTTCAATAGCAGTAACGAGATCAGCTTTAATTGAAAAGTCATGATAAATTGATTGGTCACCATCGACTAACTCATAGAAATCATCAATTGTTGGTATCTTACTTAAAAGCTTAGCTAATGCTGTCCTTGCAAGAGTATTGCCTTCTTTTCTATACGCATTTTGAATCAATGAATGCGCATCTGTAAATGTTGAAGTGTTGTCTAAACCGCTTTTTAGTTCGGTGAGGTTTAGGCGTGCGATGGGGTCGTTTTGTAAGCTAAAGCCGGTTAATAAAACATCGCTAATATTTGTTTCGTAATAACTCCTGATTTGAGACAAACCAAATTGCTTTGATTTTAAAGATAATGAATCAAGATCACTTAGTATACGTTGAAAACCTTCTTGTTTGAGTGCATTTATTTCAGTGGAAGAATAAGTATTCAAGACGGACTTAGCTTCTGTAAAAGTGCCAGTCGCTAATAGTTTTTCAGTTAATGTTTCTATTGCTCCAATTTTACTTTTAAGTTCGCTTAACGTAGCTGAAGTCTGGAGGCTGGTTTTGACTTCTCTTCGAACAGCAGTATTACTTTCTAGTGCATCAGATCCATCTTCCTCTGCTCCAATATATGTTTCTACTAATACTTCAGCACTCGAAAAATCAGTTTCACTCTCTAAGTCTGATTTAAGCGCTTCAAGTTCAGTTACATAACCAAATTGGGAAAATGATTTATCAAGATTGTCTAACACCTCATTCGCTGTTAGGGCGCCAAGTGCTATTGAGCCATCCTCAGCTTCTTGTACTTGGTTAGCATCCAACAATGTAAACCAAGTACTTAGGGCGTTATTCAAATGGTAAATCGGCCCTTGATTTAGCTCAAATTTATAAATATTTATTTCGGCATTTATAAGCGGGCCTTTTACCGCACCAGCTGAGATGAAAATATCTGCCTCTACTTCTTCAACTGGCTCTTCAGGAAGCGGTACAAAACTTCTATCACCCTGCGAACAAGATGCTAACAACAATGAAAGCACTAAAGAGGAGAATATTATAGAAATCTTATAGATTTGATTAGTCATAAAGATTGCACTTTTCCATGTCAGACAGCAAAGAGGGGTAATAAATTTTTGATGATGTAAACTTTATTTACATTAATATGCCTAATGCTACAAAATCCGAAAAAGTCTTACAAATGAAGTAGTTTGGAAGCGTGAACTAAGACACTAAAAGAAATGAGGCATACACATATATGCCTCATTATGAAGAAAAAATGACCTTAGAATATTCTATTTAGGCCATTTAGAGCGGCAACGCGATAAGCTTCTGCCATTGTGGGATAGTTAAAAGTTGTATTAATAAAGTAGTCTAAGGAATTTGCTTCCCCTTTCTGACTCATAATGGCTTGTCCAATATGGATGATCTCAGCTGCCTGATCACCAAAGCAATGAATGCCTAATATTTTCTTTGTTTCACGATGAAAAAGAATTTTTAGCATACCAACAGCTTCACCTGTTATTTGCGCTCTCGCAAGGTCTTTAAAAAATGCTTGGCCAACTTCATAAGGCACTTTTGCTTCAGTTAATTCACGCTCATTCTTTCCAACAGAACTAATCTCAGGAATCGTATAAATACCTGTTGGTACGTCGTTGATATAACGGAAATAACTATTATTCAGAAGTGCAGATGATGCTGATCGCCCTTGATCGTAGGCGGCACTAGCAAGTGCAGGCCAACCAATAACGTCACCGACAGCGTAAATATTCGCGACGTTTGTTCGATAATGATCATCAACAGTTAACTGACCTCTAGAATTAGCCTCTAAACCAATATTTTCAAGACCCAAATTTTGGGTATTGCCACTTCGACCATTACACCATAGAAATGCATCAGCTCTAATACGCTTACCAGAAGCAAATGTCACCTCAACAGCACTATCAGTCCCTATAACTGTTTCATAAGTTTCATTATGACGAACAAGCACGCCATTGTTTCGAAGATGGTAACTAAGAGCATCCGAAATTTCATCATCTAAAAATGATAATAGTTTCTCGCCTGGGTTGATCAAATCAACTTTCACACCTAAGCCCGCGAAAATAGACGCATACTCTGAGCCAATAACACCTGCCCCGTATATGACCATTGTCCTAGGAGTGTGATTTAATTGAAGTATGGAATCGCTACAGTATATTCGACCATGCGCGAAATCCACATTAGATGGCTGATAAGGACTTGACCCACTCGCTATAATTGCTTCTTTAAAATGTAAAATATCTGCAGAGTGTCCACCGCGAATTTCGACACGACCTTCATCTAGAAAATAAGCATTTCCATTATATAAGTGCACTTTATTTCGTGCATAAAATTGAGTTCGTAGCTTTACTTGCTTATTTATAACCTTTTCAGCATTTTTTAAAACATTGGGGAAGGAAAACCAACGCGGCTCCCCTATATCCCTAAACATTGTATTCGTATTAAAGGTAATAATTTGTTTTACTGCATGTCTCAACGCCTTCGAAGGAATTGTGCCAACATGGGTACAGTTCCCACCTACTAGCTGCTTATCTTCTATTACAGCGACACGCTTATGTCCTTTCGCGGCATTCATGGCAGCCCCTTCACCGGCTGGGCCAGACCCAATCACAATAACATCATAGTGAAACTCTGCCATAAACCTACAATCCCCTTTTAAAACAAAATTAAAGCTTTAAGCTACTTTTCAGCAGCATTATACGCCATATCTAACTTACTATCTGAAGATCCATTTTCTTTATCGCATTTAGCTTTATCGCCAGCGCAAATATCGCATGCGACCTCCATTCCTAAGGCACTCATGCCACCGCAAGAACCAGAAATAGGTTTATTCCCCATCAAAACGCCAATAGACATAGCGGCGACTAAAAGCAACATAACACCAAAGGCTATAATAAATATTTCCATTTAAACCTCACTTAACTCATATAGAGCCAATACATTCACACAAAGCTGAATTAAAAAAGCCAAGTTAGCAAAACTAACCTGGCTTTAATGATTAGCCGCCGAAGTCGTCT
>CAXBKC010000187.1:0-7608 GCA_963975615.1 uncultured Oleiphilus sp. | reverse complement strand
TATTTGAGAAAACCACTTTTTCATGTTTTGGCTCAAAACACTTAAGCAAACATATTAGCTCTCAATCTTTTAGTGGAAGAGGCACCCTGATAGTTATTGGCTGTGAAGCTCACGTATGTGTTTTACAAACGGTCATTGATGCTATTGATCTGGGCTACCGTGTGGTCGTTGTTGATGATGCAGTAAGCTCAAGAAGTTCACATGATAAGGAATTAGCACGTAGCCGATTGTGTAAAGCTGGGGCAGAGTATGTAAGCGCTGAAATGCTCTTGTTTGAATGGACTCAAGGCAAAGATGCAAAACAGTTTAAAGCGATTTCTTCATTAATAAAATAGGTGGTGCCTGATGACGAGCAACACTCAGCTTCAATCGTCCTAGGTAGACTTATCCCTGACTTAAGGAATTAATAAACAGTGTTACTTCAAGGGCTAGCTCTAGCTCACGCATTGGCCGTGATAGCTTTTTCGATTCGGATTCTCTTACGCGACGATCTATCTTCAGCCGCTCGCTTAGCATGGTTTATGGTTATGTTGTTCGCGCCCTATGTTGGCGTTGTTCTTTACTTGCTGTTTGGTGAAATTAGTATTGGTCGAACGGTCCACAAGCGCCACGACGAGATATTTTCCAAATTACGCGTAATGGCAACGGATGCGCTGGGTAGTTGTGATCTTAATCTTGAAGGTAATGTAGAGGCTGAATACCAGACAGCTTTTCGAGCAGCATCAGTTGACGGTTTTGGGACGACACTTGGAAACAAAGCAGAATTATTACCTGATGCCGCAACGGCTCGTTCTCGGTTCATCGAGGATATAGACAATTCAACCGAGAGTGTTCAGTGCCTCTACTACATCTGGTTGGGCGATAATACAGGGAGGAGCGTTGCGCACGCTCTTATCAGAGCGGCCAAGCGAGGCGTAGTCGTTCATGCGATGGCCGACGGTCTTGGTTCCCGAAAGTTTGTTCGATCCAAGTATTGGCGTGAGATGCGGGACGCAGGCGTAAAGCTATCTGTAGCCTTACCGATGAAATGGGTCATAGATACCATTTTGTTCAGCCGACTAGATTTACGAAACCACAGAAAGATTACGGTCATTGATAGCTGTATTACATGGTGTGGTAGTCAAAATTGTGCAGATACCGAGTTTTTAGTTAAGGCAAAATATGCCCCATGGGTAGATATTATGTTGCGCCTACAAGGCCCTGTTGTCGCTCAGAACCAACTACTTTTTGCTTCTGACTGGTTACTCAATAGTGGCGAAGAAGTCCCTGAATCTTTTGAGATGAAGGCGGCGGAGATGACAGGTGGTTTTCCAGCTCAGATATTTGCAGATGGTCCGACTGATCGTCGTGGAGCGACACCTCAATTATTCGCCACGCTATTGACCTTGGCTAGAAAAGAGGTCGTCATATCAACACCATACTTCGTGCCTAGCCAAACTGTCCTTGATGCAATTTGTGCTGCTGCTAATCGAGATATTGACGTTACGATGATTTTTCCACAACGTAACGACTCCTGGGTTGTTGCCGCAGCAAGTCATGGCTTTTACCGGCAATTATTGGAGCAGGGCGTAAAGATATTTGAATACCGTGACGGCTTGCTTCATGCCAAAACCTTTACGGTAGATCGTAAGTTATCCTTAATTGGTTCAACTAATCTTGATCTTCGTAGTTTCGATTTAAACTACGAGAATGACATTCTATTAAGGGACGATGAAGTGACACTGCAGATTTACGATCGACAACAAGAGTATATTGATCAGTCTGATTCTGTGACGCTCGAACAGGTAAATGCATGGACTTATCCTCGCCGTATTTGGAACAATGTAATCGCCACTATTGGTCCGATTCTCTAGGTAGTAGGTACTGAATTCTAGTCGAGGTGTTTCAGAGAAACTTGAACTAGCTTAAGAAAATGACAGGTTAGACTGAGTCTTTTTAATATTCTTACAAAAGAATCAACCTACTAAGGGTTGCTTACGAAGCCAATTGAAATGAATAGAGCTAAAACATATATCATTTTCCGGTGATTATTCGTGGCAGGTACAGCGCCTACTGTACCTGGCTTACATCGTCGACGTGATTTATTGTCTGATGAGCGTTAACCAACCGAGTGCCCAAGCTATTCTCTCAAGTCAGCTGCGAAACCAGATTTTTAATTTCGTTATGTGCATAATTAAGTGAGGTAATATGTCGCTGATCTCCGAACTCTTGATATTCAGAGCGAATTTCATAAAATTTTTCTATTCCTAGATATTGACTCGCTACTTCAATATGAGGACCTAAATGATTCATTTTTTCTCTTATCCCGCCGACGTGAAAACCAAATTCACCACAGGATGTAATTAGTACCATTGTTTTTCCAGATAGTGTGGGCTTTAGCGGAAAGTCGCCTCGATCTAAATCGAAGGTGAATGTTTTGTTTACTCTTATTACTTGGTCGAACCATGATTTTAATACGGCAGGCATACCATAGTTATACATAGGAGTTGATAGTAATATAATATCAGCCTTTATTACTTCATCGATTAATTCATCTGACAGCGATAATAGAGTATTTTGCTCATTAGTTCTTTGGTCTTCCGGAGTAAAAACAGCAGCGATCCATGATTCATTAATAAAATCAGGAGGGTTTGCGCCGAGATCCCTATAAATGACCTCAGTGCTGGTAACTTTTTGCTCCCACTGTTGTCTAAAGCTACCGGCAAGCGTTCTGGATATCGAATTATGGTTAGGTTTTGCTTTATTTAACTTCCGTGCACTTGTATCTAGGTGAAGGATGGTTGTCATGATAGCCTCTTTGCTAATGTTTAATTAATTCTGAAGGTGTAATGGTGATCTTAAGGAAGGATATTGACAAACGATCTTTAATTGCCTATACAAGAGATAAATTCATCTATACGGGTTATTATGTTTGCTCATTTACCTCAATTAAACAGCCTTAGGGTGTTTGACTCGGCAGCAAGACTAACAAGTTTTAAAGCTGCAGCTTTAGAGCTAAATGTCACACCTACGGCAGTGTCTCACCAAATAAGAAACCTAGAGGAAAAGCTTGGGACATTACTTTTTGAACGTAAAACACGATCTATTATCTTAACTTCTGAAGGTGAGAAGCTCGCGCAGATTACATATAACACCTTTCAGAAAATATCTGGTGTATTAGAAGAAATATCAGATAATCAAAAGGTACTGACTGTTAGTACAACATCATCTTTTGCAGCTCAGTGGCTAGTTCCCAAACTAGAGCATTTTAGCAATCGTCACTCCGATATTCATGTCGTCGTTAAAACAAGCGAAGATCTTGATGATTTGCAAAAGGATAGGCGAATTGACTTGGCAATAAGGTATGGCCAGTTTGATACACGCGTTGAAAATGCAACTAAACTTGTGACCGAACGTTTTGGTATGTACGCAACCAAAGAATATCTACAGAAGTGTCCGAAAATTGAAAATGCTAACTTGATAGAAACGAGGTGGAAAAGCGCAAGGTTGCGGCCGATAACATGGAATCAGTATTTTCAGAATAAAGGTTTAGATAAAATAAAATTAAAAGTAAGATCTTATGAACAAGAGCATCACGTTATCCAAGCAGCTCTAGCAGGACAAGGCATTGCCCTAGTTAGCTCATTGTTAATTAAAACTGCGTTACAGCAAGGATGGCTTATAAAACACTCTATGGGAGATTCTCTTGAAGGGCTGACATATTATATGTTGACCAGATCTCCTTATGAAAACAGTCGAAAAATAAGACTTTTTCGTGAGTGGTTAATAGGCGAGCTGATACAAGATGCCTAACTAGAATACAGTCTATAAGTTTGATTTCAATGGTCGTTGCAACACTCTCACATTTTTAACTTATATAAATTTCAGAATCTTTGTAAGACAAAAAATAAGTAAAAAATAATTAGATCTTAAATAAAGATGCACTCGCCAGTTACAGAGCAATACCATTAATTAAAACATCAATAATCGCAGTCTGTCTTTCTATTCCAGTGACTTTATCAAAGCCCTCGCTCAAATTACCATCTAAACGAAGTAATACATAACCATGAATTAAGGACCAAAGCGCAATGGCCTGAGTTTCGACATCAATGTTTTTATTCTGTGCATGATTACTGAGTATCGTTGTGAGCTGGGAATAAATCAGTTCCATGGATTCATCAAGCTCTGCGTTTTGGTAGTCTGCATATTCTCTCCGCCAAAGAAGTTTGTAACGGTTAGGGTATTGCAGCCCAAACTCTAAAACGGTGTCGCAGAAATAATGAATCGCTTCTCTTAGGCTAGATTTGTCTTGAGGGACCTTTTTATCAACGATAGTAGCTAGGTGTTGAAAAGACTCAGTAGCGAGTGCTGTTAATAAAGCTTGTTTGCTCTTGAAATGATTTGCAGGTGCAGAGTGAGCTACATCGAGCATGCGTGCAATTTTTCTTATTCCGATGGCATCAAGTCCTTCTTCATCCAATAACTGGAATGCGGTTTTCACAATATGCTCACGTAAATTTCCATGATGATAGTTTGCATTATTTACCATATTGACATTATCCATATACTGAGTTTAAATTGACATCGTCAATATATGATTATTTTTAACCAATTAAAAGAGAAATAAAGCAGCGATGAAGTGTTCTCGATGACTGTGGATCTAATTTTTATGCCAGTACTGGCATATTTTCGCCGCTTTGCTCATAACACATCTAAGCAAACAATAGCCTATACAGCGGAATTAAGTGGTAGTTATAGATGAGTAATCTGTTTAAACATTTTTATTTATTATGTGTAGTCACTAGCCTTTGGAGTTGGTTTTTTCTAGGTGGTCTTTCTACAGACTATTTCCAAGAGCTATCTGCAATTTGGCAGCTATTGCTTGTAGATGTCATTCCTCTGGTAGTTATGATATTTATGGCGCCTGGTGTTGTGAGGTTAATGTCAAAAGAAAACCCCGCATTGTCTGGTTTTATCTCGGCTTTTTATTTTTCAGTGCCTTTTTTAGTATACGATTTTATTTATCTATATTCATTTAAGGGCGAAGGTATTACTTACCTTGTTAAATATTGGTATTTAACAGGATTTTCAATATTGCCGTGGTTTGTATTCCCTGTTGTTGGGTTAAAAATGAAGAGTAGGGCTAGTACCGAGTTTTCTAAAAATCGTGTTGTATAAACTTAGTAAATAATTATTACACCACTGTGTTTGTAGCTTTTTAAATTGATTTTTTTAAAAAGTCACAGCCATAAGTAGACCTTTTTCTACCCACATTTTAACACCCACACCATTTGCATAACTCACCACTGGCTCTTTTCCTTTATCAATGTCAGGAAATATTGAATAGACATCTTTATCGTAGGGAACTTCATAAAATGTAACTAACTTACCATCTTCAGTTTTATATCGAATTTGCACAGCCGTTATACCTTGCAAGGAGCAGTATCGAGCACCTAATAAGTTTAATATTTTAGGGTCAATTAAAAGAGAAGAAATGGGCTTAAAGTCTAGTTTGGTGAAGTAGTTGTTAATATCCGCCAAAACTGAACTTTCGACCTCCAAGGGTTTTAATTTGAAATGGTTATGAGCGACTTCTGTCGCGATCGCAAAAGGCATATCTTGTTTTAGTTCTAGGTTGTTGAAAAATAAAAAACAGCTTAAAACTAAAACCGCTGCAATGCTGAAGAAGGGGGCATAACGAAGCTGGTATAGTCTGTTTTTTTCTGTTGTTTTCAAGGTATCTTCTTGCACTTGCATTAACGTGCCAAGCTGTTCATCAGATAAACATTCGTCGGCAAATTTTTTCTGGAGACTATTTTTTAAGGAGTCTTTCATGCGGTATCTCCTTGTTGAGAATCATCTAATAACGTTTTTAATTTTGATCTGAGGCGGTGTACTCTTGCTAAGGCAGTTCCTTTTGGAATTCCCAGTTGTTTTGCGACCTCTTCTAGGGAGTAGCCCTCAACAGCCCACAGATATAATACTTCGGTTTCAAAGGGTTTGAGAAAGGCCCATATTTTATCTAGCTGGTCTCTATTAATCATGAGTTGTTCAAGAGTCTGCATACCAATATGTAAAGAAACAATCTCATCCTCATAGGTCTCTTCATTTATTTTACTGAGGTGACGATGATGATCAATAAACAAGTTTCGTAATATGGTTCGCGCATAAGCCATTTGGTTGTCGGGCTGATCTTTGTGTCGCAAGCATCTTTCTATTGTCGATTGGAGTAGGTCATAGGAGAGATCTTTGTTGGAAGATAAAGCTAGCGCATACTTATATAATTTCTGAAGTTGATCCTTATTGAAGTGTGTCATCTATAACATCCTTTAAGCCAATGATAAGACCCTTCTGTTTAAATGCAGTTAATGATTCTGAAGACCTTTTAGAGTCTAGCCCTAACTCGTCTAATTTAAAAATGGGCGTCCTTTCCCTAATCAACTGTAGTAAAGAATATTCATCTCTGGAGAGTAAATGAACAAATATAGTGAGATTATATCTCACTATTGCTATATGAAGCGGGTTTGGCTGGTTTTGTGTTGCTTCGTTTTGAGTACTTACAGGCTGATTAATAGATGAGTGCATGTTGTCTATTTCAAGCTTAAGTGACGTATATAGAGTTTCACTTTCTCCAAAACCTTCTTTCATGAGAGACTGAAATGAATCGCTCTTAATCAAGTTTGGATGGTTAATTTGGCAAAGGCCCAAACTGAAAGAAGGAGAAATATAGGTCTTTTCCGTGACAGTGTCATTTACTGTATTGATCATGTTCACGTCGTCATCTTTAGCAAAATAGGCTTGGGTGAGAAGCCAATCTAATTCAGCCATTTGGTCAATATACCCTGTATTTTGAAGTGTAGGGTTATGCGGAATAATCTCACTTAAAAATGCCGGAAAGTGATGACCATAGTCATTCAACGAATCACTGCCTGAAGGAAATGAATTCGCATAATGCTTTGTTACAGCCGTAAATAACGAATCACCAAGAACGGCTTTACATAGTGGGAAGTTGTATTCCAAAGCTTGAAGGCGAGCTGCTAGACAATTAGTCTGATAGATCTGCAAGGCAGGGCTTTCAACTAAGTGTTTTGCGCTGATAGTTTGCCAAAACTTATCCACGATTATGACCTATTGGAGTCCCAGATGTCGTACCTACATTTGATAATGAGTAGGTGTTGCTTGCGGCTTGAATGATAAAATCCGCTTTATTTCTTTCTTGCATGAGGTCTTCAAAAGCTGGGACGTTATTATCCCATTCGATTAGGGTTGGGATAGGGCCAAAATGTGAGATGACTTCTTGATATAACGACCAAACCTCGTCGCATATTGCTGCGCCATGGGTATCGACGAGAAAATCTCCGCGTGCTTCATGGCCACCAAGATGAAGCTGTTTAATTCTTTCAATTGGTAACTTTTTTAAATAATTATGAATATCGTAATCAAGGTTTTTGTGGTTCACATAAAGGTTGTTCAGGTCTAATAAAATATAACAACCTGTTGCATCGCAGAGAGCATGAATAAAATCAGCTTCTTCCAAAGCATTTTCAGGATGGGCGTAATAGGCAGAAACATTTTCAAGCATTAAGGGGCGTTCAAGTATATCTTGCACTTGGTTGACGTGTTTGATCA
>CAXBKC010000186.1:0-7620 GCA_963975615.1 uncultured Oleiphilus sp. | reverse complement strand
TTTGTGAATGCACCCAAGGCGAGTACCTTCCAATTACAAGAAAGTTATTTGATTAAAGCCCATAGTTTATATGCACTGAATCGTTTTCAAGAAGCTGAAAGCGCTTATGTCATTGCTCTGGCAAGCTTGACGAAGCAAGATCAGCGTCGCTTAGCTTTGATCGAAAACTTAGCCGCGAGTGTTTATAAACAAGCGGAAGCGCTTCTGCTGGTAGATAAAAAAGAACTCGCTGTCGCACAGTTGTTAAGAGTAGGGAAGGTCGCACCGACATCTACACTTCGCCAGAATGCAGAATACGATGCAGCAAACTATTTGATTGATTTAAAGAAATGGCCAGAGTCAATAATGGTATTAACGGACTTTAGAGCGGCTTATCCTCAGCACTCATTAATCAATAGCTTACCTGCAAAATTAGCCTTGGCTTATCGTGAAACAGCGCAATGGTCTTTAGCGGCTGATGAATTGAAGCGGATGATTGCTCTGGCTAAAACAGAACAAGAAAAGAAGGATATCTCATTTATTGTTGCAGAGCTGTATGACAAAGCAGACAACTATTCTGAAGCTCTTCTTAGTTATCGTTTTTATGCCAATAAATATCCAGAACCTGCTGATGTCTATATGGAAGCAGCAAATCGTTTAGCTCAATTATATGAGCAAACAGATGAACCGCTGAAGCGACGGTTCTGGTTGGCTAAACAGATGAAAACAGTTGACCAGCTTGGTAGCAAAGCTGATGACAGAATGCGTTATTTAGCGGCGCGCGCTTCGAGTGTCTTAGCAAATGATGCCTTCATACAATACAAATCTATTAAGTTAAGTCTTCCCTTAGATAAAAGCTTAAGCAAGAAAACTCAGGCCTTGGAAAAGGCACTTAAGGCCTACCAAAAAACAGCATCTTACGGTATTTCTGAATTTTCTACCGAGGCCGGTTTCAGAATGGCAGAACTGTATAGCCATTTAAGCAAATCATTAATGGATTCAGATCGGCCTGATAATTTAAACGAATTAGAATTAGAGCAATACGAGATTTTATTAGAAGAACAGGTTTATCCCTTTGAAGATAATGCCATCGATATTCATGAACAAAATGCCAGCCGATCTTGGAACGGCTTATATGATGACTGGGTTAAAAAGAGCTTTGTTGAACTGCGCAAACTATTACCAGGTCGCTACGCCAAGGATGAGGCATCGATGGAGATAATTAATGTCCTTCAATAATAGAAATATTCAAAAGCTACTTGTAATGACTGGCTTTGTCTTCTTGTTGGGCTGTGCGGCAAAACAGTCAGTTGAGGAAATAGATCCAGCACTTGAGGCACAACAGCTACAAATTCTGAAGGCACAAGAGCAGTTCAACTATGCTCTTGGTTTAATTCAAACAGAAGGTGCGACAGAGAACGATTTGCTTAAAGCTAAAGAAATTCTCGATGCCTTATACGAGAGTAATTCTGCTTATCTGGGCGCCTTAATTAATTCTGCTGATATTTCGCTGAAACTTAAAAACTTAGATCAAGCAAAGAGTCTTTATCTTGATGCGATCCAAAAAGTAGAGAATGCGCTCAAGAATCCAAACCAAACGGTTTCAGTGTATAACACGATGTTTTCCGTACACATATTCAATCAACTCGGTCTAATTGAGCGGCAGCAAGGCAATTTTGATCAAGCAGAATCATATTATCGTCAAGCACTAGCCTTAGAGCCAGATAATCCTGCTACGATAAAAAACTTGGCTATTTTATTAGATTTATATCGTGGAAAATTAGCTGAGGCTCTGGCTTTCTATGTGCAGTACCAAGCGATAGTGGACGGCCCTGACTCACAAATTTCAGACCCAAAAATTAAAGATTGGATCTACGATTTAAAAAATCGCTTACCAGCAGAAGAGGTGGGTAATGAATAAATTGATAGTAGTGTTCTTCCTATTTCTTAATGGCGTTCTTTCTACTGCTAGCATAGCTGCCGATAGAGACGCAGCTAAATCAAAGTCGAATTCGCAAATCATTACTATCGAAACGGCCACAATAAGAGGCAACCAAGAGCTGCCGACCGTGTTGTATCTTGTTCCATGGCAGCCACCTGAAATCAATTCACTTAATGCTAGCCAAACTCAAGATCTGACAAGAAACACCATCGAGCTTATAGATAGAAGCAGCTTCAAACGTTTGATCCAATATCATGGTAGTTTTAAAACGCGTTAGTTTTTAGCAGGACTACGAAGCGTCATCTGTAAAATGACCAAGGTTTGAAGCGCCTTAGTGGTTAATTATTCATAGAAATAATTATGCATTATTGTTATTAACTGCTTTAGTTTATACATATCCCGATATCTGTGACCGCTTATCAGTATATATTGCCGTTTATCCGAAGCTAATTGCAGACTTATGGGTAGTTGTTAGTATATGGATAGATGTTTCTGCTTCAGATGAGATAATTATGAAACAAAAATTGTTTAATTTTTCATTAATAGAGTCGATAGCAGCACTAGTAGTATTCGTTGCTATTCGCCCATCATCAATGTTGAAAACAAATGTGTAAAGAGCCTCTTATTAAAATGCCAATGAAGATAAAAAGCAATCAAGGTTTTACAATTTTGGAGCTGCTGGTGGTGTTGACTATTGCTTCTATATTGCTGGGCATAGCCATACCAAGCTTTCAATCTACCGTAAAGCGAAATAGTGTCCAGTCTCACCAGAACGACCTTAGTTCAATGGTTGCGATAGCCCGTAGTGAGGCTGTCGGACGAAGTGAAGTGGTAACCATCTGTGGAAGTGCTACTTTAACATCGTGTTCAAATAGCTCTGACTGGTCAACAGGCTGGATCGTTTTTGTTGATGATGGTGTAGGTGGCGGAACGGCGAGTGATGGTATTCGTAACGGTACTGAAGAAATTGTGAAAGTATACAAGTATCAAGGTACAAATAGTTTGGTCGTGAAGGACTCTGCAGGAAACGGTTTTAATGCAATAAGCTTTAACTCGCGCGGAGCAGTAGTGCAAGGGTTAAAAGCGACACTTCGTATTTGCGATGGAAGTGCCGATGTTAATTATGCCCGTGCTTTCCTTCTAGAAAAAACGGGGCGTGTTATTCGTTCTTTTGATCGGTTCGATAGTACTAATAGCCTAGGTGCCGATGGTATTTACGAAGATGTTAACGGCAACAATCTGAATTGCTCCTAGGAGGTGTGATGAAAACTAATCTAGTGAATAAACAACTAGGCTTCACACTGATTGAAGTGTTATTAGCCGTCGTGATATTAGGTATTGGCTTACTTGGTATCGTCACCCTTCAAGGTCGATCGCTGCAATATAACCAACAAGCCTATTTATATAGTCAGGCTTCTTTTCTTGCTAATGATATCGCTGAACGCATGAGAGCGAATTCTCAAGTTATCAATCAATACGAGATAGATTTTAATGATGAAGCAAGCGGAGTGACTGATACTCAATGCCTTACAGGTAATTGTAGTGCGGACCAGTTTGCGAAGTGGGATTTGAAAGTATGGAAGGACTCCCTTAAAAGTGCGCTTCCGTCTGGAGACGGTTCAATTGTAGCAAATGGCGATGACTATAAAATTATAGTGCAATTCGATGATTCTCGAGGTCAAGATTCTCTTCATCAAATTACCATTACGGTTCAACTGTAGGATAACGTATGCAAAATTTTGAAGGAAATGGGCAATTTTATAGTCAAGGTTTGACATTAATAGAATTGCTAATCGCAATGGTACTAAGCTTGTTTTTAATGGGCGGAGTAATCGCGGTCTTGCTAGATAGCAAAGATCACTTTTTCATGTCAGAAGAAACCTCTTATATTCAGGAAAATGCACGTTTTGCTGTAGGTCAAATTTCTTACGATCTAAGAATGGCAGGGTATTTTGGATGCAGTGTGGGTGGAAATTTAACGAATACTCTTAATGGCTCAAATGCGGCTAATGGTGGGTCATTTAGTTCGAATGGTATTAAGGGCTTCGAGTATTCTGAAAAGAGCGATGTTGACTTCCCAGCAGATATCGAGGGCTCGATTAGCCCCGTCATAGTTCTCGAGCCAGGAACTGATGTTGTGGTACTAAACAGAGGGGAACCAAATGATTCGCTTGTTGTGACCAGCCATAATCCGCCGTCTTCAACTGTTCATCTATCTGTATCCCATAATATGACTAAAGGCGATATCTTGGTTATGGCGACCCCTAACTGTCGTAATATGTCTATTTTTCAAATGACTGGGCCTACGAGCGCTAATCCATCTCACATTAATCATGATAAGAATAACACTATGAGTCCCGGTAACTGTAAGAAAGCTCTCAGTACAGCCACAGGCGAAGGCTATACTTGCGGTACAGCTTCCGAACCAGCTAATAGTGTAACTGGTGTTGCATTTCCTCCAGGTTCTGCGTTAATGAAATTCTCTTCTCAAGCCTACTTTATAAGCACCTCTGAGGTGACGGGTTTACCTACCTTGTTCCGTATGACTTTGGGCAATGCTAGTGGCGTTGCCGCTAATCAAGTTGAGGAAGTAGTAAGTGGTGTTGAGGACATGGAAATTGTTTATGGTGTAGATACCGATGCAGCAGCAGATAATTTAGTGAATCGTTATTATAGTGCAAATGAAATCACTGTTGATCTTGCTACTGTTGGTTCATTTATAGCTTGGGATAGAGTGCTAACTGCGCGCGTCACCTTAATACTGCGTTCAAACACTCCTGTGTTTTCTGGCAATACTGCTGTTAATTTAGGGGAAGGCTTTACCTATAATGATCGTTATATGCGTCAAAAGGTTTCGTCAACAGTTCGAATTCGTAATCGTGGCCTAGGGGGCTGATTAGATGAATAATCAAATGCGTACACCTCGTTCTCAAAAAGGTGCGGTACTAATCTTTAGCCTTGTCATTCTATTAGTAATGACTTGGTTGGGCATTAGCGCGATGAGTTCGACAAAGCTAGATATGAAAATGGCGAGTAATAACCAATGTCAGCAAGAGTCTTTTCAAGCCGCCGAAACGGCGTTGGTCATTGCAGAAAATAAACTACAGGCTGACGGAATAATTCTTTCACAGCTTCAGGATTGTCCGAGTGGGTCAAACGTCTGCTATGAAGAAACCTGTGAGGGTGGTTTATGCTTTAATGGCACTTATGCAGCGGGAGATGATCAAATTGACTGTACCTTAGATGCAACTAGCCCGCCGCCTACAAAAGTATGGCTAGATACATCATTAAATGTGTTTACAACAGCAAGTAAACATTTTACTCCAACTGTTGAAGGTGACGCGACTTACGTTATCGAATTTTTATGTTATGCCGCCCGAGGGGACGGCACAGAGTTTGATGCCCTAAACCCTAATAATGGGTTGCCATTGTTTCGTATTACGTCTCAAGCCGTGAGTAAAAGTGGTAATTGTAAAACTGCCTTGCAGTCTACTTATCGTTATAGCGACTGAGCAAACAGTAAAGAAAGTGTTTAAATTAATATGATTTATATTTTGGCTCGAATTAATAGAGAGCTGGAGTGATAGCGATGAACAATATTCAAGTTAAGCGTCAGGTAAGTAACTCTGACAACAGATTAAATTTCTGCGGCTTAAATTCATTTAGTAAAACGGAGTAACCCTCATGAATATTAATAGTGGGATTAAAATAATTTCTTTTATCGTTGGGTCGGTTACCTCTGGAATTTTATTTGCAGCGGTGGCTTCATCAGATTTCTCTGTCACCCCGCCGAATATAACCGACGCGGCAGACCCATTTGTAATGATCAGTTTATCTGTCGAGTTAACACAGCAAGCAGAAGCCTATACAGATGGCGGGCAAACCCTGGTTGGTGGAACTTTATGCCCGGGGCATCTAAGTGGTGTAGGTATTTGTTATACAAAAAAAGAGACCTATTTGGGCTACTTTGACCCGTTGAAGTGCTATGTATACGATAAAACGGGTGCTAATACCACCACCACTCAGTTGGCAACAGGCCCTCGTTTAGGTGTAGATGCTCATTACTTTCGTCCTGTCAGCTATGCAACAGACCACGAGTGCTCAGGCGCTCAATTTAGCGGTAACTTTATGAACTGGGCTTCAATGACTGCCTTGGATGAGTTTCGTTTTGCCATGACAGGTGGAGCAAGATTAAAAGATACCTCCGGTGCAAATGCACAAACTCTGTTAACAAGAACTCATCGTTATGGTGACTGGGGATTTCGCCAAAAAGCGATAGCGTCTGCTGGCTTGACCTTAAGTGGCCAGACGTTTTTGACTAACCCATCGGATGTAACACCCTTTTCAGAACTTAGGCTTGGCATTGTAAATAATGATGGACATAACGCTAACAGACTTAAGTTTTTTGATACATTGGGGGGCCTTATAGATGAATATAATATTATTGTTGAGGTGTGCAATCCAGACGTGGGTCTTGAATCTAATTGCGTAGAATATACGGATGGTACAAATACCTGGTATAAGCCTGAAGGTGTCATGCAAAATCACTCTTTAGAAATGCGTTATGCTTTAACCAGTTATTCGGCACAAAATGGCAATAGTCGAAACGGTGGTGTCTTGCGTTCGAATGCCAAATACATAGGCTATCAACAACCCGCTGTAAATGGTGGTCTTATGATCAATCCAAATGCTGAGATAGACGCTCAGGGTTTATACGTATTTAACCCTGACAACGTAACGATTGGAAGTGGGGTTAACAACAGTGGCATACTTAATTACATTAACTCTTTCGGACTGGGGCCAGATAGATATAAAGGCAATGACCCGATTGCAGAACTTTATTATGAAAGCCTAAGATATATCAAAAATTTAGGCAATACGCCCGAGTACTCGGGAGCTTCAGGCTCATTATCTGCCCTAACGAATAATCAAAAAGATAACTTTCCTGTCATTACCCTTTGGGATGACCCAGTAGTCAATGAGTGTCAGGCGAATTATATCATTGCAGTCGGTGATCAGTTTGCCTGGGGTGATAATAGTTTGCCGGGCTCGTCTGTGTCTGGTTCCGGAATTCCATCTACCCCCAGCAATCCCGATACTACGATTAATGTCGACACTTTAACCGATAGAATAGGTACCTTAGAAAATTATTACCCTGGTACACTTGGAAGTCGTACTCGTGGAAGGGACAATAATGGCTGGTACCTTGCGGGATTGGCTTATCATGCGGCGACAACGGATATTAGACCTAGTGCGACAATGCCGGGTAAACAGACCGTAAAGACATTTATAGTCGACACGCAAGAATATAATGGTAATCCTCCTACAGAAGAAGAAAACCCATTATGGTTGGCGGCAAAGTATGGCGGATTTGAAGACATAAATGGTGATGGTGACCCTAACAATGGTACGCCTAGAACAAGTACCGATGAATGGGATGCTGATTCTGATGGTGTGCCAGATACATATACGTTATCTAGCCAACCTGCAAATTTGATCAAAGGCCTTAACGCTGCTTTTAATGATATATCTGAACGGGTGAGTGCCGGTTCATCGGCAACCGTGGTAACAAACTCATCTTCTGGCGAAGGTGCAGTTTATCAGGGTCTATATAAACCTAAAGTGACCAAACAAAATGATCGGGTAGAGTGGGTAGGCATTTTACATGCGCTATTTGTCGATGAGCATGGTAATTTCCG
>CAXBKC010000185.1:0-7621 GCA_963975615.1 uncultured Oleiphilus sp. | reverse complement strand
AGCACAAAACGTTAAAACAAGATTTATCAGCTGATTACTTTTTAAAGTAAATCCGCGTACTTAAGCTATTTGATAGATACCTTTCGTACAAAACCATTGCGCATTAATTATTAGCCTAGCAGACATTCAAACATAGGCATGTAAATGTAACTTTTTGATCTCTTTAAAGTATAGATCAAAAAATATAATCTACTGGGTTATTCAAAATGTATTTATGTTAATCTGCGTATTTTAGTGCTAATGGCATTTAACAGTAGGATTGTAGACCTTATGAAAGTCAAAATTAATTGGGGTGGAGAAGCTAAATTTTTAGGGACTTCAGGTTCTGGCCACACCCTTGTAATGGATGGACCAGCTGATCACGGTGGCCAAAACCAAGGCCCTCGCCCCATGGAAATGCTGCTCTTAGGTTTGGGTGGCTGTACATCATTTGATGTTATGAGTATTTTAAAAAAGTCTCGCCAAGATGTCACTGACTGTCGAGCAGAAATTGATGCGGAGCGCGCCGATGAAATACCGAGTGTATTCACACATATACGCATCCATTTTGTAGTCACTGGAAATAAACTTAAAGAAAGTCTAGTGGAACGTGCCGTTTCTCTCTCTGCAGAAAAATACTGTTCAGCATCTATCATGCTAGAGAAAGCTGGCGTCCATATTGAACACAGCTTCGAAGTCAAAGAAGCCTAGAATAAACTTAAAAATCATATTTTTGTATCTCAGCAACCGTGGAGCCTTGAACAAAATCAACTTTCAAGTGCTTCATCTTTTGTAAACAAACTGCACTATCAACTTCTGCTGCCAATACTTTCTTACCCATATAGTGTGCAATTTCTACAATTGAGTCGGCAGCAATTTCACCCGCCTCGTCATTTTTATTCTGATTAAGTGCAGCTATAAATACCTCATCAATCTTAATCATATCAACGGGCAGAGCTTTCAAATATGAAAATGGTGAGCGGTCGGAACCAAAATGGTCAAGACAAAAGCTATAGCCAACACTTTTAAGCCTATTCATTCTCATGACAGCAAATTCAATATCAACTATTTCAAAACAGTCATATATATCAAAGCAAATTTGAATAGCGTTTAACTCACCTGAGTGCTCTAACGATACAAGCCTCTCAACCAAGTCATCGTTATTAAAAACAAAAGCACTCAGCTTAACTCTTATCATTTGGTAATCACTAAATAATTGTGAATTAGCTTTCTGAATATGCAGTAATTTCTGGACCCACCATTCATCTAATTGAGTTGCATGCGCCTCATTTGCCGGCGTATAGGTTTGATTATCACCCTGAACGACACAAAGTAAATTAAGCTGAGCCGAGGAGTTCATTGTTGTAGATGCTTTAGAGCTTTCATTTTCAACTACGCCTTGAATGATCTCTGAAGCAGCTTGTGCCCATATATCGAACTTCAAATTGGCAAATTCTTTGGCATCTAACTCAGCATTCGCAGCTTCATCAATTATCACAACCCGCTCATCAGCTTCGTTAGACTCGCTTGTCTTACTTTCAATGGCTTGATTGTCATCCTCTTCAACATTAGAAGACTGCACTTTAATTGAATCTTGAGCATGCTGAATCATTGACTCTGGATTATTAAACCCTAAATGTGCTCGGCTCTCACCAACAGTAACCATTAGTCCTGCGTCAACATTCTCGGACAACTGACACAAGCCTATCAATGCAGACTGGCTAGCGGCTTTATAACTGGCAGGGTCATTAACGATATTAAATATAACAAAATCTGTTTCACTTTCCCTACCCATAATAGCATCACTTCCTGATAGCTTTTCTAAGGTTTCTACTACCTGACTGGAAAAGGATTCTGTTAATTTAAGTGCATGATTAGTACTGTCTCTGAAGTGAATAAACAGCAAACTACAAGCTGAAGTTCGTTTACCTTTTTTCATAGCAAGTCTAACTTGGCGACAAAATTCAGACTTATTAATCAGACCTGTTCGCACGTCATGACTTGACTCGTAGGCAAGCTTGTCATATACGTCCTTCACCATATCGTCCAACCCTTGATTCACCATAGGTAACTCGTAAGCTGAGTCAATCTCAATCCGGCCATCTTTAAAGTAGTTAGCCAATTTGAATAAACCTAACTCAATTACTTTCATACCCTGATGGTTCACAAAAACAAACTTGCTGAAGCCTTTTGCCACCCACACTAAGCGCATATATGTTACTTCATTATCTTTCTTAGATAATTTTAGCCACGCACCAAGATCAATATTTTTGATTTTGACTATCCAGTCTTTTAATTCTTGTGATTTGTGGATATTACGACTCAACAAGTTTTCTTCCGTTTCAGGAAGTTGAAGCTGCTGAGCTTTCTCACTTAGATGCTTGCCTTTCGGCGCATTAAGAATAAATGCTTTGAGCGCATCTCGAACGCCGATGGAGGCTTCATTATTACCCGAGACAAGTTTTAAACCATTTTGAATTTTAGGTAAAATAACTTTTATATCGATTGGCATGCCTGGGTCATTGCCATAGGCAATCAATTTATCAATAACAGCCAAGCCTTCACACCACTGTTCACTCTCCTCACCATGCTTAATATAGGTGAGATTTAAATATTCTTTCCAACCTTCATTGATCAAAGTCACTAAAACGGAAGGCACAAACTTATGCGCGATACGATCGTTAATTGCACGCATTGTGGCTAGGTTAGCCTCTTCAACTTTTAGTGTTCCATCAGCTGCTGCAGCAACTCTTTCAACATTTTTTACGTATAGATTATTCTGTCTATCTATGAGTTTATCCAACTCGGTTAGTACAGTATCAAAAACAGCTGTGTCCCCTTCAAACTCTTCTATAATTTTTTGTATTAGCTTAGTGACCTTACCCTTACTAGATGCATTAAGGTTTGAGCCCTTTGCACCCAATTGAGCAATTCGATTCATTACCGCTCTAACAGAACTTTGCTGATCTTCAAAAAAACGTTCGTCATTCAATAAAACTTTTAAAACAGGCACCTCAAGCTTTAATAAGTATTGTTTTGCATCAGAACTAATTCTGGGGTTTTTTCGCATACTAAGAAAGAACCTATCAACAACATCTATTGCGGCTTTTTTATCGTCATCAATATCTTTTTCTTCGCCAGACCGGGATAGATTTTCTTGAACACGATCTATCAAGCTTTTTGAGGATTCGACCCAGTCGACTGATCCGCTACTTTGCTGCAATACAGACAAGCCCTGTTGAAACTCATCTGTGCTATAAGCCTCTTTAGGTTCCTGCCCAGCTACTTGTTCAGTCACCCCTCTTAAAGAGCGAAGTAAATTCGTTACATTACTTAATGCGGACCTTGCTATTTGCTGATTCTCTGAGAAGTCAGTAGATGCACCGGGAACCTGAGTGGGCGCTGAAAAAGGAGGTAATGTAAAGGATCTTGATGTGTCTGAGCCAAACTCTATTTCAGGACGTTGGCTCAAGCTATCTTGAGCCATTACATGAGGGGTAGGAGCTTTTACAGAACCAGTCTTAGTACCAAGTTCATCTCTAGTACCAGTACTAGCTGCAGTACCCACTCTTGTACCAGCATTCGTACTAGGCTCAGTATCTGCCCTATTTTCAATACCAGAAGCTGCTTCAGGCTGAGCTGTCGTTTCTTTAACTGTTGTTTCTTTAGCTGTAGTTTTTTTCGATATCGCACTCTGATTAACTTTCAATTTCGGTAAAACATTATGCCGGATAAGTATGCTATTTAATTCTTCATAAAGGCCTTTTAATTGCAACATCACCTTTTGTTCGAACACTCGAAATATTAATTTCTCAGTAGTGTTATCAACTATCAGGGATTGAACGATTGGTTGGAACGCACTAACTAATAATGCTGGCCCGAAAACACTTTGGTGGTGCATTTTATCACCCACACCTAGGGCATCAAGACGTAATTTCAATGGCATTAGCAACGACTGATAATCCGACTCACAACGCAGCACAATTACCCGGGAAACCAACCAGTCTTCAAACTCACTTTTTTCAACTATGGATAAACGATCACTCATTGCTTTACGCTTTTCCAAATGGGAATCCAAAGCTGCAACAGGATCTTCTATCGCACTCATCACAGAATTTTGTAAGCTAGCTTGACGTTGTTTAACTTTTCCGGCCAAAGCCATTAGGGAATTAGCTGACTGATCATTATTCGATTTTACTGCCCCCGCACGTAATTCTTCTTCTAACAAGGCCCAAAAGTCATGCAGTAAAGAACCAAAATTTTCATGAATACACTGAATGCATTCGCTTAGTATTGTTTTAACGGGCAAGCTATGATTAGAGGGGAGCCCCGAATCTGAAGATAAGTTTACTAAAGACTGTATTGCTTGATCATAACGTTTTAGAAAATGAAGACCACAAGCGCCCCCTATATCATGAACAATATCGGCGCTAATCGTGTATGGCTTGCCCTGATACCCAGTGAAACTTAGCTCTATCGCAGTACCATTAGCATCAGGAAAGCCCATTAACCTGTTGGCAGATTCAGACATAAACTTTAAAAACATCCCATCCAAACAAAAGTCGGCAATAATACAATTAAGTGAGAGTTCATCAGTGACTTTCATTATTGCTTCATGGTGAATAGGTCTTCTTAGGCTAGACCGTCTTTCGGAATGTTTATTCATATATATTTGCGAAACTTAATTCGTCCTTATTATTTTACTGATTAGATTTTTTTCATTAGTACTTTTGCATTTCGAGAGGCATTATAATTTTTATCACCCGGCAAAGTACTCGGTGAGACGGGGTCAAAACCGCGCTCTTTAAACCACTGTTCTGTTTTGGTCGTCAACACAAATAACTTAGAAAAATTCTTCATTATTGCTTTTTTAGTAACAGCTTCTAACAAACGGTCTCCGCGGCCCATTTTTCTATAGTCTGGATCAACAGCGAAACAGGATAATTCACAGGCATTATCTTTCGGAAAGGGGTATAAACCTACGCAAGCAATAATCGCGTTATCACGCACTTCTACCAAAAAGTAATCTAGCTCTGTTTCTAATAATTCTCTCGACCTTCTTACTAAAAAGCCTTGTTCCTCTAATGGACGTATAAGATTCAAAATCCCATTGGTATCTTCCAGTCTTGCAGGGCGAATTTGATCAAACTCATCAATACTGACCATCGTCCCATGACCATCACGCGTGAACAGCTCTTCAAGCAGTGCACCATCATGGGCATAACTTAATAAATGAACTCTTCTTACACCAGCCTGACAAGCGTGTGCAGCTGCAAGCAGTTGATTAACTTGTGAAGAATCAAGCGCTAGTTTCTCAGTCACGTCATTTACTGGTTCATCGGCAGCACCTACATAATCTAAAGCTTGCTTGACTGTTAGCTGCTGAATAAGACAGCCGGCTTGGCTCTTTAAACCACTTTCACTACCAAAGAAAACTAACTTCTCTGCGTTTAGACGGACGGCCATTTCGGCAGCCAAGGCTTCATAACTTAAATTAAATATTTCTCCTGTCATCGAATATCCTGTCGCAGGTACTAGAATGACAGACTGGTTTTGTAAATGTTGCTGAATGGATGCTACATCAATTTTCCTTACCTGACCGGTAAGACCTAAATCAACACCTTCACTGACTCCGTGCGGCTTTGCCATAACAAAATTGCCGCTCACCACATTAATTTTGGCGCCTTGCATAGGAGAATTAATCACCCCCATTGATAACTTCGCTTCCAACTCAGAACGTAAACGACCATAAGCTGATAAAACATATGGCATCATTTCATCACTAGTAATCCTCAGTAACTGATGATTAGTAAGGTGAAAATCAGTACCTATATTATTATGTCTAAGAATGTCATCGATTTGAGGTCTTGCACCAAAAACAATAATGAGTCGAATACCTAGGCTATTCAACAATGCGATATCATGAATAATATTTTCTAAATTTTTATGAGCTAAGGCTTCACCACATAAAGCCAAAACCATTACCTGATTACGCTGAGCATTAATGTAAGGTGATGCATGGCGAAACCAAGCAACCCATTCTTGTATATCAGTCATACTGAAACCACGTTTGGTTAATCCACTTTTTCACTAGCATTCCTTAAAAGACCTATTAATAATATATTTTATTCTTTGTGGTTAAACCAAACTTCAAAGGTTTTAATTTCGTTTAACATCAATGGGTAATTGACCGCACCACCTGCCAAGTTTTGCGTTAACTCCACATTGTACTCTGTCAATGAGCCTAACAAACCCTCATACACTTTACCGCTTTGCATATTGACTCTGATTTTTCGTCCTATATGTTGTCCAATAAACTCAAGTTCAATTTCTTTGTAGCCTGGTTCAAATTTTATTTCTGTGGCAGTAGGTAAAGCTTCAGGTAAAGGCTCTTTTTCGGGGGGGTAAATAATGGAGCCATCAACATATAATTCTGCAGTTTTTAATATTTGTCCATTCAATTTTAACGCCACATCAAAATACTTAATGACATCTTTATTGATAAGTTGTTTGAAATTAATTAACTGAAAGCCAGCTTCTTTCTTAGCATCTATAGTCAATGCACCACCTTGCATTAAATAGCGTGCATACAGCTCGACTAAATCATCATTAACCAACAAGCCTTTAGCATACATTGTATTCTTCCAATCCAGTGCGGCTTTTGCACTAAAGATACTACGCTTATCGACCGCACCTTTATTACATAAAATATTTAAACGACGAAAGAGGCCAGCGTCTTGATGTTCAATCTCTAGGCTAATTAAAGATAGAGCATCAATCTTTTGCTGTTTAATTAACGTTTGGATGACACCTTTATCAGTCTCAGAGCTAACTTTAATTCTACCGAGATCTTTCTGGTCTAGCGTTATAGACAATAGTTGATGGCCATGTGCAGTTTGTGAAAGCTTAACATCTAAAGAAGCCTCCCACTGACTAATCCCCATAAGCTGATAATCTTCAGCACTTAATTGATTCTGAGCCCCACAGCCATAGACATCAAAAGGAGTAAGCCAAGATGCCCCAAACCTTTCCCCCAGTAACGCCCTGAAGCTCTTCCCTTTCAACTCAGACTGAATGCTTGGAACAGAAATCTTTTCTAGGCCATCTATTTGTCCATCATTCAAATGAACTAATTGAGTCACTAAGGAATAATAATCTGAATATTGTAAAGTGAGCTTGCCAATATTAAAGGTCTTTTGCATCGTATAGGGCGTCAACTCGACGCCTTCTATTGAAATAGAGCCATCTAAAGAAGATGAAATCCATTTATACGTTAAAAGAAATTCATTCCCATTGTTTTCTTTAATGGATGAAATAACTTGAAATGCACTAAAAACAATAAATACCTTTGAGGTGATAAAAAGTAAAACGCCAAAGAGGAAAATTCTTAACAGTTTTTTCTTCATTTATTTACATAGCCTGCTTCAGATGACTGAATATACTGAACATGTATTGATATAATATGCATATTCACTTAATTACTATAGCAAATATTCAAGCAACTACTTTAACTTAAATAATTTCCGTCTAAGCTGTTAGTAAGTTAATACTATTTTAAAACCCACATGTGAACTCACCTGCCATGAAACATAACGATGACATTGCTCGAGCAATTGCACTTTTGAAGCAAACCTTACCAGAA
>CAXBKC010000184.1:0-7663 GCA_963975615.1 uncultured Oleiphilus sp. | reverse complement strand
TGATGCTCTTAGCAATTTCATCGTTGTAATCGCCTTTTTCATTGATCTTAGCAAGCAATTCAGCGTGCTCAGCATTTAAATATGCAAGCATGGCAGCTTCAAAATCAACAACTTTGTTTACAGGAACATCGTTAAGGAAACCACCATCAGCTGCAAACAATACAATACCCATTTCTGCTACGCTTTGTGGGCTATACTGCTTTTGCTTCATTAGTTCGGTTACACGCTGACCATGTTCTAACTGCTTACGTGTTGCTTCATCAAGATCGGATGCGAACTGAGCAAATGCTGCCAATTCTCGATACTGCGCTAGCGCTAGACGAATACTACCACCTAATTTTTTGATGATCTTAGTTTGAGCTGCGCCACCTACTCGAGATACCGACACACCGGCGTTCATCGCTGGACGAATACCAGAGTTAAATAGATTCGTTTCTAAGAATATCTGACCATCTGTAATCGAGATTACGTTAGTTGGAACGAATGCTGAAACGTCTCCACCTTGTGTCTCAATGATAGGTAAGGCTGTCAACGAACCTGTTTTCCCTTTTACTTCACCGTTTGTAAATGCTTCAACATAATCTGCATTTACGCGTGATGCACGTTCTAACAAACGCGAGTGAAGATAGAAAACATCACCAGGATATGCTTCACGACCTGGTGGTCGACGCAATAGTAGTGAAATTTGACGATATGCCCAAGCCTGCTTAGTTAAATCATCAAATACAATCAAGGCATCCTGACCGCGGTCACGGAAGTATTCACCCATTGTTGTTCCGCCATACGGTGCTAAAAATAGCATCGCAGCAGGATCAGCTGCACCGGCTGCAACAATAATCGTATGAGCCATTGCATCATGTGCTTCAAGCTTACGTACTACAGCTGCAATAGATGATTGCTTCTGACCGATAGCAACATAGATACATTTAACACCAGTGTTTTTCTGGTTAATAATGGCATCAATTGCAATCGCTGTTTTACCTGTTTGACGGTCACCGATGATTAATTCACGCTGTCCACGACCAATAGGTACCATCGCATCAATTGCTTTTAAACCGGTTTGTACAGGTTCATCAACAGATTGACGTGCAATTACACCAGGAGCTACTTTTTCTAAAGGTGCTGTTAAAGTCGTCTCGATTGGACCTTTACCATCAATTGGATTACCTAGGCCATCAACTACACGACCAAGTAAAGCTTCACCAATTGGCACTTCCAATATACGACCTGTACATTGCGCCTTTTGACCTTCTGCTAGGCCTTTAGGATCACCAAGTACAACGACACCTACAGAGTCACGCTCAAGGTTAAGCGCCATTCCGTATACACCGGTTTCAAATTCAACCATCTCACCATACATAACATCGGCAAGACCATGAACTAGTACAATACCGTCAGATACACTGACGACTGTGCCCTCATTTCGGGCTTCTGAAGACACATCTAATTTTGCGATGCGCTTCTTAATTATTTCGCTGATCTCAGCTGGGTTTAGCTGTTGCATGCTTTATATCCTCAAACCTGAATCTGCCCACTTAAGCACTTATCGCTTCGGCCAGTTTAGCAATTTTGCCACGAACGGAGGCATCGATAACCAAATCATTGGCTCGTATTATCACACCGCCAATCAATTCTTGATTAACAGTGGACGCGATGACTACTTTTCGATCTAGTTTTTTACTCAGTGCTTGTGCCAGTTTTTCACTCTGGACATCACTTAATTCGAAAGCACTTTCAATTGATACATCAAGAGACCGCTCTAATTGTGCTCTATAAATTTCGAATAATTCAGCAATGTCAGATACCAAGCCCAAACGGTTATTTTCTGACAATACAAAAATGAAATTTTTGACTTCACTTGTCAGTTTTTCACCACACACATCAATAAAGAACTGTGCTTTTTGCTCGCTGGTTAAAGCAGGATTGTCGAGAACAGCTTCCATATTCTCATCAACCGCTACTGCAGAAACATAACCAAGCATTTTTGACCATTCAGTCAAAGCCTGGCTATCTTTCGCTGCTTGAAAAGCTGCTTTAGCATATGGTCGGGCAATCGTAATTGATTCTGCCATCATCCACTCTCAATTGTTAAATTTCTGCTGCTAACTTATCGAGCATCTCACTATGCTTTGACGCATCAACTGTAGAGCCAAGAATTTTCTCCGCACCTGCAATTGCAATTGAAGCAACTTCTTTTCGAAGTTCTTCTATCACGCGATTTTTTTCTTGCCCAATTTCTGCTTTAGCTGCAGTTATTAGCCTTTCACCTTCTTGGCGAGCTGTTTGCTTCGCTTCATCGACGATTTGGCTAGATCTTTTGTTTGCTTGCTCAATTAATTCAGCAGCCTGCGCTTTTGCTTCAGTTAAACTCTGACCAGCTTTTTTCTGTGCTAGTTCAAGGTCTTTTGATGCTCTATCCGCTGCAGCCAAACCATCAGCTATTTTTTTCTCACGCTCTGTCATGGCACCAATAATTGGTGGCCAAACATACTTCATGCAAAAAAGCACAAAAGCTGCGAAGAAAATCATTTGTCCAACAAGTGTGTAATTAAGATTCACACTAATTACCTCGTTTTTGTTTCCGGTTTACGTAATTGGTAATCGACCCTAGCAAGAGCTTAGATTACGCGCCTACACCTGGTGCAACAACGAAGATCAAGTACATCGCAATACCAACACCAATAATTGGCACAGCATCGATCAAACCAGCTAGTAAGAACATTTTACCTTGAAGCATTGGACCAAGCTCTGGCTGTCTAGCTGTACCTTCTAAAAGACGACCACCTAAAAGTCCCATACCTACCGCCGCACCAAGTGCACCAAGACCAAGCATAATTGCTGCTGCAATAATTACTAGTTCCATTTCCTTCTCCTATTGATTTAAAGTTAAGTTAAAGTTTATCGTAAGTTTAAAGTCGGTTAGTGATCTTCGTGCGCCATACTTAGGTACACAACGGTCAAAACCATGAAAATAAATGCTTGAAGCGTAATAATCAAAATATGGAATATTGCCCAACCTAATTGTAAGAACCCGCCAAATAAGCCAAACATTAAACCTGCACTGTACATGACAGCAATCAAAATAAAGATCATTTCACCTGCATACATGTTCCCGAATAGTCGCAAACCAAGTGAAAATGGTTTTGCTAATAAACCGACTAATTCCATAAATAAATTTACTGGTATAAATGCCCAATGGTTAAAAGGGTGCATAGTTAATTCTTTTGTGAAACCTGCTATACCTTTTATTTTAATTGAGTAGTAGAGCATTAAAATAAATACGCCTAAAGCCATGCCCATAGTTATATTTGGATCCGTTGAAGGCACAATTTTCTGGTAACCAACGCCTACTAAACCTAACAGCCAAGGTATTAAATCTACTGGTAATAAGTCCATTAGGTTCATTAAGAAAACCCACACAAACACAGTCAAGGCTAATGGCGCGACAAGAGGGTTTCTACCATGAAACATATCTTTCACAGTACCATCAACAAAATTGACGATGATTTCAATAAAGTTCTGAAAACGTCCTGGCACATCACTAGAAGCTGATTTTGCGACACTTCTAAACATGAAACAGAAAATTAAACCTAGGCCAAATGACCAAAGTAAACTGTCGACATGGAAAGCATTGAATCCCATTGCTGCAGCTTCTTGACCGCCATGAGCCATAGTCCATACGCTTTCAGTTAAAACTGTCCCATCATCTCTAACAGTACCTGCTGGTAACTGACCATAGGTCAGATTCGTTAGGTGATGCTGAATATATTCAGTAATTGTTTGACTTCCGCCTGCCATAATTTAAAGCCTACTGTCGTAAAGTTAGAAATGGTTTAAGCAATTATTTAAGCCCGTATTTTATTCAATAAAGGCTGAAAAACAATTCACTACTAATATCGTAATAAAAGATGAATACAGAGCAAAATAATCAATTGGTTGGATAAATGAAAATATCAATGCAAAACCAATTACTATTATGACTACTTTTGACGACTCACCTTTATAAAAATTGACTACTATTTTATCAATGGCTCTTGCCCCAGAGAAAATAAAAGCCTTTATACCGAAATACAATTGTGGGATAACAAAAACTAACCCACCTAGAAAAGCAGAATAAGCAGCTACTCTTCCATTTAATAAATAGTAGATCGCACTAATTAGTAAGGTTATTACTAACTGTGTACAGAATATTTTAAATATTGGTGGTCTTTTTATACCGATTGCCATTACTTACCTTTTTGCAATCACCAAAACAAAGTTCTTATTTCTTTGTTTCATAACAAATCTGTTTTTCTTGTTCTTTTGTTATGTGTACTTGGCTTAGTTAATCGACCGAACCAATTATTTCCTTTTTCACTTTCCAAAACGTGGGGGATTATAGGTGGATTGCTTTGTGCATTCAACCACCAGAAACTGATAAGTTGTAAAATAATCGTTTATTTTTCACCCAGCTTGTTAATGTATATGTTTTAGGATCCCATCCAGCTCATCTAAAGAGTTGTATTTGATGGTTAACTTGCCTTTTCCTTTGCTGGTATAAGCTATAGAAACACTTGCTCCCAATTTTTCTGACAAATCTTCTTCTAAACGCTCTACATCTTTACTTACATTAGCGTCTTTTGTCGGTTTTTCCTTTTGGTCTTCTAACAGTTTTCTTACTAGCGCTTCTGTTTGTCTAACCGACAAGGACTTACTTTCAACTAACCTAGCTGCTTGTATTTGCTGTTCAGGTCGAAGTGCTAACATTGCTCGCCCGTGACCCATTTCCAAATCACCATGCTCTAGCATTAATTTAACTTCATCAGTTAACTGAATTAAGCGTAATAAGTTTGTGACTGTTGACCTTGATTTACCAACGGCTTCAGCTACTTCTGCTTGAGTTAGGCTAAATTCTTCCTGCAATCGCTGTAGCGCAATCGCTTCTTCCATTGAGTTTAAGTTTTCTCTTTGGATATTCTCAATAAGCGCCATCGCAACGGCTGCATTATCTTCTACTTCTCGAATTATGGTCGGTACTTTATCTAGACCCGCCAATTGGGCTGCACGCCAGCGCCTTTCACCCGCAATTATTTCAAACTTATTTTTAGAAATAGTTCTAACAATAATGGGCTGCATAATGCCTTGTTGA
Organism: uncultured Oleiphilus sp.; assembly: GCA_963975615.1. Classification (GTDB taxonomy): domain Bacteria; phylum Pseudomonadota; class Gammaproteobacteria; order Pseudomonadales; family Oleiphilaceae; genus PZPK01. The sequence goes on along the minus strand of CAXBKC010000184.1, from coordinate 2,535 downwards.
CGAATTGATTCGGCTAATTCTTCTAAGGCATCTTGGTCCATGTCTCGACGCGGTTGATACTTACCTCTCTGAAGATACTCAACAGGTAAATACTTTAGCTCACCATCAGCAGCGCTATCATTATTTAAGTCTATACTTGACCCTTTTAGAAGTGCGCCTAAACCCTTTTCACCCAAACCTCGTTTCTTTGCCACTAATCTATTCTCGCGATTTAATTATTTACCAGAATTCTTTGAGTCTGCTTTCAATTTTCTGACTATTTCACCAGCTAACGCTAAATACGCGAGTGAGCCTTTTGAACTTTTATCATAATGAAGTACCGACATTCCATGACTTGGTGCTTCAGCAAGCCTAACGTTTCGAGGTATAGCAACTTTATAAAGCTTATCCCCGAAATAATTTTGCAGCTCTGAGGATACATCCCTAGTTAAGCTATTTCTTGGATCATACATTGTTCTCAATATACCTGAAATTTCTAAATCAGGATTTACTGTTTCTTTTATCTGCTCAACAGTATTCATTAGTGCTGCTAGGCCTTCTAATGCGTAATACTCACACTGCATCGGTATTAATACGCCATCTGCTGCTGCCAAAGCATTAACAGTGAGCATATTTAAAGAAGGCGGGCAGTCTATCAAAATAAATTCGTAGTTTTCACGAACACTTGCTAATACTTTTTTTAGTTTGTGTTCTCTACCAATTTCATTTAATAACTCTACTTCCGCAGCGGTTAGATCACCGTTTGCAGGAATGACATCATACTTACCCAGCTCTGAACGTACTATAACGTCTTCGATTTTTGCTTTTTTTGTTAATAATTCATAAGCCGTGTTTTCAATTTCATTTTTACTAATACCGCTACCCATTGTAGCGTTGCCTTGAGGGTCGAGATCTATTAATAAAATTCGTCTTCGTGTTGCAGCAAGTGATGCAGCTAAATTCACACTCGTTGTCGTTTTTCCAACACCACCTTTCTGATTCGTAATCGCAAAAACTTTTGCCACCACATTCCCCTTATTAGCGTGATACGCGATCTATCTATTATTCTTTTTAACTGTAATCAAATGCCGCTGATCCATACAGCCTGGCACCGTTAATGGCATAATACTCACTATGCCATAATCACTGTCTACCATCGCTATTTCATCCTTTGGTATTAAGCCTTTCATCGCCAAGAACTCACCATTTGAGGATAGTAAGTGCTTACATAGCTGAACCATATTATCCAAGGCAGTAAAGGCACGGGACATAATTTGATCGAACAGCTTATCGTTAGACAGATTTTCAACTCTAACATTAAATACTTCAATATTAGATAGTTTTAAAGACATTTTAGCTTGAACCAAGAAACGTGTTTTTTTACCATTACTATCTAATAGTGAAAAGTGTTTAGATGGAAACATAATAGCCATAGGAATACCAGGGAGACCTGGCCCTGTCCCGACATCAAGAATTGATTCGCCTTTAATAAATGGCGCAATACTCAAAGAATCAACAATATGCTTTATAAACATCTCTTCAGGATCACGAATAGCCGTCAGATTATAGGCTTTATTCCACTTAATGAGCAGCTCAAGATACTGTATTAGCAGTTCATTTTGCTTAAGTGATATATCAATTCCGATTTTGGAACCAGCTTCATTTATACTATTTTCAAATTCTGCACGCAAAGAAGAATCAATCAAAACATATGCTCTCTTAACTAGCTTTTTTTACAGATTTAGACATATTCTTCTTTTTAAGATACACAAGGAGTAAGGATACGGCTGCCGGTGTAACACCAGGTATTCTAGCTGCTTGAGCAATAGATTCTGGCCTAACCTCAAGTAATTTTTGTTTCATTTCATTAGACAAACCTGAAATTATTCCGTATTCAAAATCAATTGGTAACTTGGTATTCTCATTACGTTTTAAACGGTCTATCTCTTCTTGTTGGCGACTAATATAACCATCATATTTTGTTTGTATTTCTATTTGTTCAGCGACAGCCTCTGAAACGTCGATATCACTAGGTTTGATTTTAGCAATTTCAGCATATTTTATTTCTGGTCTTTTCAATAGATCCATTAAGTTATATTCGTGCGTTAATGGCTTATCTAAATATTGGTCAGCTATATTTCCTGCATCTGTTTCCGGCTGAACCCACGTTTTTTTAAGACGTTCAGTTTCACGCTCGATAGCTTCTTTTTTCACTGAAAAAGCTTTCCATCTTTCTTCGCCAACGACACCCAAGTTGTAACCAAGTTCGGTTAGTCTCAAGTCAGCGTTATCTTCACGTAGCAGGAGTCTATATTCCGCTCTACTCGTAAACATTCTATAAGGTTCAGTTGTACCTAAGGTAATTAAATCATCAACTAACACACCAATATAGGCTTCATCACGTCTTGGACACCAAACCTCTTTACCTTGAGCTTTTAGCCCAGCATTTAAACCGGCTAAAATACCTTGTGCTGCAGCTTCTTCGTACCCTGTTGTACCGTTAATCTGGCCAGCAAAGTATAAACTCTCAATAAATTTAGTTTCTAAGCTCTGTTT